>CALQFM020000011.1 GCA_943329845.2 Candidatus Kuenenia stuttgartensis
CCAGCAACGCTATCGTCGACCATGGCGGGCGTGGCACTTTCTGTCCGGTGTTCGAGAGTGGTCTAAGCACCTATTCTCTACACCAAATCAGTAGGTTAAGCTACGTTCGCCAACCCGGAATAGCCCGGCTGATGAATAATTCGGGCTAGACCGGCATCTCCGGGGGGAGAGCAGGCCGGTCCCGTATCTTCGAGGCCAACATCGTTGAAGTGCCGCTCGCGAGGGGATGGGCAATGCAGTGGTGTCGGTTTCGGCTGATCGCGGCTCTGGCCGCGGCGTTTGTGTTCGCGACGGCTGTCTGGGGCGACGCGCGGGCGCAGAGCATGCTCAGCGGCGATTATGTCGCCACCAACGCCCAGTACACCGAAAGCGAGCGGGCCGGCCGCGAGGTCTGGTTCTTCGCCACCGCGTTCAACGACCGCTTCTTCACCTATGCCTATCCGCAGCGCCTGGGTGCCGCCATCGACTGGTACAAGGTGCTGGCCGCCGAGCACCACGACCAGCTGTTCCAGGGCTGGGGCGCCATTCCCGATCCCGACTGCTGCATTCCCGGCCAGCCCAATTGCCCGGCCAAGAGCCTGGAGCAGACCTATGGCTTCCCCTATTGCCCGGGCGACGCCGACCTGCTGAACCATGTGGGCAAGGAGGGCTACAAGGATCCCGCCTGCCTGTTCCAGGACGGTCCCTACAACATGTCGACGCCGCATGGCGCCAAGGACCAGCGGCAGAGCGCCTGCGACCTGCGGTTCGGCACCTCGACCGGCGCGCTGGGATTGCGCAAATTCCCCAATCCGCGATTCGACGCGAAGAAGTGGAAGGCGCTCAACGGATCGCTGGCGTCATGGGACGGCTACCGGAAATTCCTGTCCAATGACCAAGCCAAGGCGGACAGCCGGATGAACCGGCTGTTCGACGGCTCCATCGAGCCGCCGTTCCGCATCGGCATGTCATGCGGCGCCTGCCACATCAGCTACAAGCCCGAGAGCCCGCCAGCCGATCCAAACCATCCCAAGTGGGAGAATATCGACGGCCTGGTCGGCAACCAGTACAGCCGCGTCTCGCAGCTCCTGGCCTCGGGCATGGAGAAGCACCGGCTGGAATGGCAACTGATCGGCTGGGCGCGGCCCGGCACGGTCGATACGTCGGCGCTGCCCATGGACACGGCGTCCAACCCGGGCACCATGAACGCCATCATCAACTTCATGAAGCGGCCGCTGCACGAGCACGAGGTCATGAAGTGGCGCAAGGCCGCGACCTGCGCCTCGGGCGCCGATCCGGCGGTCTGCTGGTGCGAGCCCGGCAAGCCGGGCAAGTGCTGGGAACGGTCGCTGAAGACCGAGAAGGTCGCCAACATCCTCAAGGGCGGCGAGGATTCCATCGGCTACCAGGAAGCCATCCAGCGTGTGTACTTCAACATCGGCTCCTGCTCGGAGCAGTGCTGGCTCAACCATATCCCGGACTTGCGCGCCGTCGATCCGGCGCAGCGCAATTACGGTCAGACGCCGTTCGATATCGGTCAGTGCCGCCGCGACTGCGCCAGCTTCCGCGCCATCGAGGACCGGCTGGACGACGTGGTGGCGTTCTTCCTTACCGCGCGCCCGACCGATCTCTATAAGGCGCGCGGCATGGGCAGCGAGCGCGACCTGGAAGTGGCGCTCGACCGCGAATTCGGCGCCGGCGCCGTGGCCCAGGGCAGGAAAGTGTTCGCGCAAGGCTGCGCGCGCTGCCATTCCAGCCAGAAGGGGCCTTACGACAACGTGGACTTCCGGGCCGTCGACCCGGCCGATCCTACGTTGCGGGTCGACTGGCTGGGCAATGACGAACCGACGCTGGCGACCGAAGTCGGCACCTACGACGCCCGCGCGCTGCACTCGAACCACATGGAGAGCAGGGTCTGGGCTCAGTATGCGTCGAGCACAATGCACCAGCGGCCAGCCGATCCGAATCTGAAGGAGCTGCTGAAAGGGAACGGTCGCGGCTATTACCGGAACATCTCGCTGCTGAGCGTCTGGGCGCATGCGCCGTTCATGCACAACAACGCCGTCGGTCCGGAAATCTGCGGCAAGCCGACCGATCCGGAATACGACCTCTACTATTCGCCCTATGTGGACGCCGCCGGCAAGCCGCTCGCCAATCCGCCGGCCTGCTGGCCGTTCGATCCGTCGGTCGAGGGCCGCTTCCGGCTCTATACGGCATCCATGGAGGAGCTGCTCAACCCGGCGTCGCGGGTGCCGAAGATGTTCATCACCCAGAACGACATCATTGTCGACGTGGCGCCCGAGCTGAAGATCGGCGATATCACCACCGGCCTGACCCTGAAGATTCCCAAGGGCTTCCCGGCGGTGGCGCTGAACAGCCTGCGCTACAAGGACCTGATGCACGACATGGTGCTGCTCGAGCGCCACGAGGACGAGCTGGACGGCAAGTACAAGGGCGTGCTGACGCCGGCGCAATATGCCGACCTGAAGACGGGTCTCAAGGATCTGCGGGGCCGGCTGCTGAGGGAACGGGAGAAGTTCGTGATGGACATCACCGGCGATCCCAACACCTTCGTGCAGCGCTACTACTCGAACGTCCTCGACCGGGTCGAGAACAAGGGCCATCGCTTCGGCGAGGACCTGTCGCCCGCCGACAAGAAGGCGCTGATTGCCTTCATGGCGACACTGTAGGGAGGCCGGCCATGCGCACGCTCATCCGCACCGCCCTGATCCTGTCGCTGGCCGCGTCCGGCCTCTCCGCCTGCGATGGCAAGAAGCCCGACATCCCGTTCGCGCCCCAGGACACCAGCCTGCACGACCCGGACAACCCCACCAAGGTGTTCTACACCGACATGGCGAAGGTCGAGCACGACTACCCGCTGACCCGCGAGCAACGCCTGGCGCTGACGCCCGAGAACCTGAAGAGCTTCACGCAGGAAGAGATCGACCAGATCTACGGCCGCCTTACCGCCGGGCCGATCCCGGATGGCGGCCACGAAGGTGACCTGTTCTTCGCCCGTGGCGAGAACCTGAAGTCCCGGCTCGACGAGATCGTCGGCGGCATCGGCGGGCGTATCGCCGACACCAAGATCAAGACGCTGGAGAACGTCGGCCGCCATTTGTGGAAGGGCAAGATGTTCTACCGGGACGAGGGCGTGCTGCGGAACTTCATCGAGGACCCCAAGTCGCTCGACGCCCTCATCGACAACCCGGAAGCGATGATGAAGACCGAGATCGCGCGCAAGGGCTTCCTCGGCATGTTCGACAAGCAGACCACCGTCTACCTGATGTTCCCGGCCAAGCTGTATTGCGGCCAGAGCCTGCTGGACGGGCGGCGCGAGTCCGTGATCGTCGACTACAACTACGGCGACGAGATCGCCGGTTACCAGGAACGCCCGGACAGCCTGGCGGGCCGCAACGGCCTCAGGGTGCGGGACGAGGTGCGCATGGTCCGACCCGGCTTCTATCTCGGCCGCGCCTATATGAACCGCATCTTCCTGCTGAATTTCACGGTCTACAACGAAGCGGACGCCAAGGCCGGCGAGAAGGCGTTCCGCGACGGCGAGCCCATCAAGGAGGACTGCTGGGCAGGCGAACAGGTTGCGCAGGCCGGTCAGAACTGACCGGCCATGAGGGGGGCGGCATGGGGGACGGGAGGAGGTTTGCGGATGGCTGCTGCAATCGCCACGATCCTGGCATTGCCTTCTGTCTCCCACGCTGCACCGCTGCTGCTGGCCGGCCCGGCGCGGCCCGGTGAGATGCAGCCCGCCGCGGGGCAATCCCTGTTCGACGACTTGTTCAAGTCCGGCGGCAAGTATGAGTTGCCCTGGCCGTTCGAGCGACTCAGCGCCGTCGTCGAGAGCGCGAATGGCGGCGTCCGCCCGCGCGCGGTGCTGATCCCGATGGGCCGTTCGCTGCAGCGGCTGGCGGCCGATCCCGACTATTTCGCCTCGCCGCGCGTCGTCGTCGGCGTCGATGCGGCAGGGGCGAAGGCCGCGCGCACCCTGAAGGACCGGCTGTTCATCGGCTATCAGCCGAAGTCCACCTCCATGGAGGTGATCAGCTACAATGAAACAGCCGGGCGCTTCGAGTTCCAGGTGGTCAGCAACTATACCGGCGCGCGCAGGCCCGTGGTCGAATATGCCGACCGGGAACTCTGCACCGGCTGCCATCAGGGCCAGGCGCCGATCTTCCCCATCGCCCAGTGGAACGAGACCAACGCCAACCCCGGCATCGCCGCACGCATGGCCGGGCTGGGCGCGTCGTTCCACGGCGTGCCGGTCCGGCGCGGTATCGACGAGCCGGACGGGCTGGACCAGGCCGTCGGACGCGCCAACCGGCTGATCCTGGCCCAGTTCTTCTGGCAACAGGGTTGCAACGCCGCGCCCGGCATGAAGCCCGCCGACTGCCGCGCCCGGCTGCTGCTGGCGGCGCTGCGCTGGCGGCTGGGCGGATCGCGTGGTCCGTGGCAGGCCAGTGAAGATGCGGGCCTGGCGAAATCGCTCCATGCCTCGGTGACCAAGCTGGCGCCGGATGGGCTGGCGATCCGCAAGCCCAGCCTGCCGGACCGCAATCCGCTGACCGAGCTGGACGCCGGCGTGAAGCCCATGGAGGTCGTCGAGCCCGAAGGCGTCTTCGACCCGGCGGCGCCACGCGGGCCGCGCCTGCTGATCGCGCCGTCGGACGATGTGCTGGCCGCGGCGGTCGCCGCGATCGGCGAGTTCTTCGCGCCCGATGCCATCGTCCGGCTGGCGGCGGCATTGGCCGGGCAGGGTGGGCAGAGCGTCAGCTTCACCGCCGCCTGCGCCGTCGAGAACAAGGATGGCGAAACACGGTTTGACTGCGCCGATCCGTCGTTCGGTCTGTCGGGCTATGCGGCGGCCGGCGGTGGTGCGATCGCGCGGCTTGCCCTCCGAGGCTATGCGCCGCTGTCCGGGTTGGCGGTGCTGCCCGGCGCGAAGGGCGAGATGCATCTGGCCGAAAACGCGTATGGTCTTCCGGCCCGCCTTGCGACCGGCGAGCGCCTGTCGCCGCTCCGCCTCGTCGGCGGCAGGGCGGAGATCACCGTTACCGACGACATCGCTGCCCTTCGCCGCGCCGTAGCGGCCCTGGACCTGTCGGGCAACGGCCCGCTGCGGGCGTCGGCAATAGCGGGCGCGCTCGCCGCCTCCGTCGCACGGGCGCCATCATGAAGCAAACGCTCTCCAGACTGGCCGACCGGATCGCCGCGTTGTTCCGCTGGCTGTGGCATCGCCGCTGGTGGATCGTGCTCATCAACGTCCTGCTGTTGCTCGCGTTGGGGCTTTGGGCGTGGTGGTATTTCAGCCGGGACGAGCCGCAGGTGTTCGACGACCCGGTCCAGCACTTCAAATACGGCTCCACGGGCGGAGACCGCATCGCCGGCATTCCCGTCGGCATCTGGAAAGGCCTGCCCAAGCTGTGCGCGCCCTATTTCGGCTGCGACACCTGGGAGGCGCTGGGCTTCAACTTCGAGCCGGGCATGGACCGGCCGGTCGGCACCACCATGCGGCGCACGGTCGGCCTCGACCGCGTGTTCCTGAACTGCGCCGTCTGCCATACCGGCACCTGGCGCGCCGATCCATCCAGCAAACGCACTCTTGTGGTCGGCATGCCGGCCAACCGCCTCGACCTGGCGCGGTTCGCGCGCGGGTTGGGCGCCTGTGCGGCCGACGAGCGGTTCAATCCGTGGCAGGTGATCCAGGCCGCCGAGGATGCCGGCGCGCATTATTCGGCGATCGAGAAATTCGAGCTCACCCTGGCCGTGCCCGCCATCAAGGAGTTCCTGATCCTGGCGCGGCACCGGTTCCGCTTCTTCGACCGGGAGCCCGAACCGGGGATCGGCCGCTTCGACACGTTCAATCCGGCCAAGGCGCTGCTCAACTGGCCATTCGAAAAGCTGCCCGACGAGGAGATGATCGGCAACGTGGACTATCCGTCGCTGTGGCTGCAGGGCAAGCGCAAGGGCATGCGGCTGCACTGGGACGGCAACAACGATTCCGTCGAGGAGCGTAACCGCAGCGCCTCGTTCGGAAGCGGCGGCGTGCCGACCACGCTCGACCGCCCGTCGGTCAAGCGCATAGCCGACTGGCTGCACGACGAGGCCGCGCCGCCTGCTTATCCATTCCCCATCGACCATGCGCGTGCCGCGCGGGGCAAGCAACTCTACGGCATCTATTGCGCCGCCTGCCACGGCGCGACCGGCCGGGATTTCTCCGGCGAGCACGTCGGCAAGGTCGTGCCCATCGAAAAGATCCGCACCGATCCGTGCCGGCTGGACAACTACACCTATGCGCTTGCGGTCGAACAGTCGAACCTCTACGCCGCCTATCCGGAGGAGAGGTTCCGGCATTTCCGCAAGACCCACGGCTACGCCAACATGCCGCTCGACGGCGTCTGGCTGCGAGCGCCTTACCTGCACAACGGGTCTGTCCCCACCATCCGTGACCTGCTGGAGCCGGCGGAGAACCGCCCCACCGTGTTCTACCGCGGCAACGATGTGATCGACCGGGAGAAGCTGGGCTTCGTTTCCGACCTGCCGTCGCAGGGGAACGAGACTTTCTTCCGCTACGAGACCCGCTGCGTCGATGGCCCGGACCGCAGGACGATCTGCGCGAAAGAGAAGAATCCGGAGAACCTGTTCCCCGCCAACCGCTGCGTCGCCGGTCCATGGGCCGGCAACGGCAACCGGGGCCATGACGGCCCGGAATACGGCACCGACCTGCCGCCTGACGACAAGGATGCGATCGTTGAGTACCTCAAGACCTTCTGAGGCGCGGCGCCCGCCGCCGAAATGGCGCCGCCGCGCCATCATCGCGCTGGTGGTCGTGGTGCTGCTTTGCGTGCTGGCGGGCATACTGGTCTGGTGGAAGGTGTTCAAGACCGAGGACCAGGCGTTTGCGGCGGATCCGGAGACCGGCGCCAGCGCCGAGCTGCAGCGGTTCAAGTACGGCACCCTGGGCGGCGACCTGATCGCCGGCATTCCCTATCCCATCCTGTTCATCCTGCCGCGCGTGTTCCCGGACCTGATCGACGGCCATGGCGGCTACGGCGCGTTCGGCCTTCCGTGGGAGCCGGGCCAGCGCCTGCCCATGGGCTTCTCGATCAAGCGCAAGGGTTACGAGCGGGTCACGGTGAACTGCGCCCTGTGTCATACCACGCAATACCGGCTGACGGAGAACGAGAACCCGCACTTCGCCGTCGGCGGACCAGGCCACACGGTGCAGGTCCAGGCGCTGCTGCGTTTCCTGTTCGCCTGCGCCCATGACGAGCGGTTCACCGCCGCCCGGCTGCTGCCCGAGATGGCGCTGCACTTCCCCATGGATGCGGCCGACGTGGCGCTCTACAAGCTGGTCCTGATCCCCGGCATGCGCACGGCGCTGCTGGAAGCGGAAAAGCAGCTCGCCTGGATGGACCAGCGGCCCGACTGGGGTCCCGGACGCGACGACGCGTTCGGCCTGCCCAAATTCGTGCTGACCCAGGCGGACGACGACGGGACGCTGGCGACCACGGATTTTCCGGCGCTGTGGAAGCTGGGCCAGCGCAAGGGCACGCTGTACCACGCGGGCGGCGAGGCGACCGAGCTGTCGACGGTGGTCGCGACCTCGGCGCTGGGCACCGGCGCGTTGCCCGGTCCAGGCTTCGACCGTCACAACGACTGGACCGAAGCCTTCATCCAAAACCTGACGCCACCGCCGTTTCCCGGCCAGATCGATCCCGAGAAGGCGGCGGAGGGATCGGCGGTGTTCGCCCAGCACTGCGCCTCATGCCACGCCCTTGGCGGCGAGCGCACCGGGACGTCGATCCCGCTCGCCGAGGTGGGCACCGATCCCGAGCATGTGAAAACCTGGCAGGAAAAGGACGCCCGCCGGATGAAGAAGGTCGCCGCCGCGCTCGGCGTCAAGGAACCGCCGATGATCGCGGCGACGGGCTATGTGGCCAAGCCGCTGGTCGGCGTCTGGCTGCTGGGGCCGTATCTGCACAACGGCTCGGTGCCGACCCTGATGGACCTGCTGGCGCCGCCGCAAAACCGGCCCCGCGTGTTCTGGCGCGGCTACGACCTGGTGGACCAGGACCGTGTCGGCTTCGTGTCGTCGGGCGCCGCAGCCGAGAAGGCCGGTTTCCGCTTCGACACCGGCCTGCGCGGCAATTTCAATGGCGGCCATGCCTGGGGCACGGACCTGCCGCCCGAGCAGAAGCTGGCGCTGATCGACTATCTGAAGGGTTTGTAGACGCGGCGCGGGAGCCGGCGGACCGGCTCCCGCGTCCGTCCTTACCGTGTCACGGGCTGTGCTGGCGCTTGCCGGTGGCCAGGCCGCTGGCGGCGTCGCGCGGCGACTTGACGTCGCAGGTCGAGGCGTCGGTTACCTTCTTGCCGCTGGCGTCGGTGCAGGCGCCCGACGCGCAGACCGATGCGTCGGTCACCGGCTTGCCGCTGGCGTCGGTGCAGACCGAACTGCTCGACGACGAGCTGCTCGACGATGAACTGCTCGCAGCCGAGCTGCTCACGGGCTTTTCCATCAGTTTTGGCGAACTCTTGTCCATCTCGGCGGCGAAAGCCGACCCCGAGAGGACGAGAGCGAACACGGCGCCAAGCGCCGAACCAAGCAGAGTTCCCTGTTTCATGATGTGTCTCGGTATGTGAGTGCGCCCCCCGATGGAATGTAGAGGGCCGTTGCGGTTGCGCAATGGCTTTGCTCGTTCGTGCGCCGTGGGACGGTAAGTTTCCCGCAACCTGCGGCTACCTCACGAACGCGAGCACCATGCAGTCCTTCCACAATGACTGCGTCATCAAAACAGTCCCTTCAATCCCGCAAATGTCGCATCATTTAGGGACGGGAAGAAGCCGTCGAGCGGCGGTTGAACGAGGAGAGATGCAGTGAGCGACAAGGTCAGGAAAACCGAAGCGGAATGGCGCGCGCAGCTGTCGCCCGTCCAGTATGCCGTCACCCGCGAGAAGGCGACCGAACGGCCGTGGACCGGCGAGTACAACAGCACCAAGACGCCCGGCGTCTACAAGTGCATCTGCTGCGGCGAGGAGTTGTTCGAGTCCGATGCCAAGTTCGATAGCCACTGCGGCTGGCCCAGCTTCACCGCGCCGCTGAAGGAAGGCGCGGTCGACGAGGAAACCGACCGCAGCCACGGCATGGTCCGCGTCGAGGTGCTGTGCTCGAAATGCGACGCCCATCTTGGCCATGTCTTCGACGACGGCCCCGGTCCGACCGGCCTGCGCTACTGCATCAACTCGGCGTCGCTGAAGCTCGATCCTAAGAAGTAGGGTTCAACTGCAGCCGTGTTTCAATGAGTTTGTGAGGCGTCGTTGCTGTGATGGAGTGGGTAGGCGGAATCGTGTTGGCGGTTCTGGTATTGAAGCTGGCGTGGCTTATCCAATCCGCGCTGACCTTGGCGGTCTGCATTACTTTCGGTAGAAAGATCGCGGAACTCAGCTATTGGCTCGCCATCGCAGTCTGTCGCGCGTTTGTACCGCTGGTTATCGCGGCTAGAGCAATGTACTTGGCCTTGAACGCGCCAGCAGAAATGCGGACCAGTTCCATTGCCTGGCCGCTTACACCGTTCGTTGGCCTGATGGCGCTGGCGGCGCTCGGGTTACCCGCGACCATCTTCACCAGCTTCTTCGTGCTCCGGCGTTAGGGCAAAACTGAAAAGGCTGGTTCGCTTCCGGCAGAAGTTCTTCGCAGCCACTACCGTGACCAAGCACTGATCAGAATTCTGGCAACTGGTTCGCCGGCACCGGGCGGATGCGGGGATAGTAGGGGCTGCGCAGCGGATCGCCCGGCTTCAGCTTCAGCTTCAGGCCTGGTGTCAGCGGCACGGTGGGGCGGCTGTCGGGGCGGGTGGCGAAGACAATGTCGTCGCCGTAAAGCCGCGCCGACAGGGTGCGGCGCCGTCGGCCGTCGGTGGTGTGCCCGCCGCCGTGGAGCACGCCGGGATGCAGCAGCACCACGTCGCCGGGGGTAATGTCGAACGACACGATGTTCCACTTCTCCCGCTCTTCCTCGATGTTGGGAAGACGCGGCAAGTCCTTGCCGTAAAATCCTTTTGTAGGATCGACATGAGCATCGGGCGGGCTGAAGCCGTCATACATGACCTGGCGATGCGAGCCGGGGATGAACTCCAGGCATTCTTCCTTGGGAATATGGTCGAGGGTGATCCACATCGAGGCGATCTGCTCGCCGGCGACCGGCCAGTAGGGCAGGTCCTGGTGCCACGGCGTCTTGCGGCAGAAGCCGCCTTCCTTGACGAAGACGTGGTCGAACAGCAGCCAGATGTTCTCCGAGCCGATCAGCCTGGCGATCATGTCGGCGATCGGGCTGTCGTAGAGCAGGCGCTGGAATTCTGGTGTCACGGCGAAGTGGCGCACCATGTCCTTGAAGGTGCCGGGCATGTCCGGGAAGAAGGTCTGGATGTTGGGGCTGCCGCTGGCGAGGATGCGCCTGATACCGAAATCGATCAGCGTCAGCCATTCCGGGTGCAGCGCCTGGGGCAGGTAGACGACGCCGTCGCGCTTGTACTGCTCGATCACCGCAGGCGTGATCAGCCCCAGCGGATCGTCCCATGGCTTGGCGCTGGTCGGCGCCATCTGTTCGGCAAGCTGCATCCCACTCTCCCCGTTGGTCGCAAGCACTCATGACGGTAAAAACCTAGCGCGGTTTTCATCGCGGCGAAACTGTCAGGATTCACCTTCAGGTCTTGGCGGCTGTCACCGGTGCCAGCAGCTTGGTGCCGTAGAGCGCGCCGAGCGCGGCGACCACGAACACCAGCACCTCGCCGCCATGGGTCGGCAGGGCGAAGCCCACAAGGTTGATGCCGAGGACGTAAAGGCCCACGACGACCGCGGCGCTGAGCACGGCGATCCCCATGGATTTCACGAACGCGCCGGCGGTCTTCGACCGCGACCGCTTGCGCAGCAGGCCGCCGACCACGCCGCCGACCAGCGCCGCGCCGAGGAACCGCCACGGGAAGACGAACTCGACGTCGGCGGACGCACCGTCCAGGCCGCCGCCACGGGTGGTGACCTTGCCGGTGCCGACGGATTCCGAGCGGATCGACACTTTCGCGTTGCCGCCCTTGTCCAGCGTCGCCTCGGTCGCCGACAGGCGGCCCAGGGTGCTGGACAGCTGCAGCGTATTGTCGCGGGCGGCGTCCACCGCCTGGGCGCTCACCAGCACATCGGCGGTCTCCAGGCCCCAGCCCTGAATGCGCGGCGGCGTGATGGTGACGCCCAGCGACGGACGCACCTTCAGGGTCAGTTCCTCGCCGGCCGGCGCCACGTTGGAGACGACGGTGACCTTCACCTCGGCGTCGGGCGCGTCGGCCGCGACCTTGATATCCCGGTAGGGCGGCGCGGTCTGGTCGATGCTGACCGTATCCGGGCTGGTGGTCACCGGACCGAGCACCTGGAAGGCGATGGGCGAGGCAAGGGTTTTGGCGCCGCTGGCATTCACCTCGATGACGCCGACGCTGATGCCGCCTTCATATCTGCCGGTCGTGGTGTTGAGGCGCAGCGGCGCGCGGGGAAAAGCGACGGCCTTGAGGATCAGCTCCTTCGCCTCGGCATCGGTGGTCTGCACCACCCCCTGGAAAACCGCGGCCTGGCTCCGCAGCGATGTCGGGATCGACAGCTTGACGATGTCCTTGGTGTTCTGCTCCTCGGCGGCGTCGAGCGTGATGAAGCGGGTGTCGCCCAGCTTCAGCGGCGCGGTCGGCGCCACGGGCGTGGCCTCGGGCGTGGCCTCGGGCGCGGCGGGTTCGGCCGGCTTGACCTCTTCCGCTGGCGAAATGGCGGGCGTTTCCAGCACCACGGCGCGCTGGCGCAGGATGCGCTGGCGCAACGCCCGCATCTGCTCGGGAGACCGGACCGCCTCGGTGGCAGAAAACTCACTGGTGCGGCGCGGCTCGTCCTGCGCCGCCGCCGGCAGGCTCCACAGCATCAGTGCGGCCAGCGCCGATAGCGCCAGTCCGCGTGCCAGATCAATCCGTTGCATGCAGTCCACCCCTGTCCCTGCGGCCAGTCTCGGCATGGATCAAGGCGGGATTATGGCCGCGTGGCGGGCGCGGCCTTTTGCATTATGATCTGGCTCATGGCAGACGCGCTGCGACCATTCCACCTGGCATTCCCCGTCCACGACATCGCGGTGGCGCGGGCGTTCTATGGCGCGGTGCTGGGCTGCCCGGAAGGCCGCAGCGCCGACACCTGGGTCGACTTCAACCTGTTCGGCCATCAGATCGTCGCCCACCTGCATCCCGGGCTGGAGCCGGGCAACCGCAACCATCACAACCCGGTCGATGGCGACGAGGTGCCAGTGCCGCATTTCGGCGTGGTGCTGTCGCCGGAAGACTGGGACGCGCTGGCCGCGCGGCTGAAGTCGGCCGGCATCGACTTCGTCATCGAGCCCCATGTCCGCTTCAAGGGCGAGGTCGGCGAGCAGGCTACCATGTTCTTCCTCGATCCCTCGGGCAATGCCCTCGAATTCAAGGCATTCCGTGACCTTGGCAAGCTGTTCGCCAGATAGGCAACCACTTATCAGTGGACGCTCGGCCGCCTGCGGACTTACCTTCGCGACAGGCTTCTCGCGCCCGGCGTGGGCGCGGCCAGAAACGGATCACGGCCATGGATGTTCATCTCGCGGAAGAGCGCATGCTGGTCCTGCAGGACCAGTTCAACATGGATCATGCGGAGGGCCGCGCGTCGACCAAGAAGATGGACGCCTTCGGCGCGCTGGCCAAGGTGGCCGGCTTCCTCTCGCGTCCCAAGGACGACGAGTTCGAGATGATCTACCGCGAGCACCGGCTGCAGCCCTTCTGGCGCGTCGCGTGCACCTTCGTCTCGGCCTATGAACGCAGCCGCGACCACGCGCTGAAGCTGTCGCCGGAAGTGCGCCAGGTGTCCGTCGCCGGCCAGACCCAACAGGTCGTCGACCATGCGGTCACGCTGCATGTGCTGGAGACCTGCCGCGAGGAGATGAAGCGAGACATCTATTTCGACGCGCTGACCGGCCAGCCCGGCGCCGATCTCACCACCCGGCTGCGCTTTCCGACCATACCGGCGACCGAGGAAAGCCTGGCTGCGTTCACCGAGAAGGGCACCGTGGTGGTGCCGCCACAGGCCACCTCGTCGGTCGTGGTGCGCGAGGTGCTGGGAACTCTGGTCAACAAGATCAAGGCCGACAAGGTGCTTGAAGAGACCGTGACCTTCGACGCCATCGACCTCTATTACCGCCCGGTCTACGCCTTCCGTTACCGCCGCCAGGGCAAGGAAGCTGTCGTCGAGTTCGACGGCCTTACCGGCGATGTGAAGACCGGCGGCGCCACGTTCGAGACATACGTTGGCAAGATCCTCGACACCAGGTTCCTGCTCGACGCCGGCGCCGAGGTGGCCAACCTGTTCGTGCCCGGCGCCACGCTGGTGAAGGTGCTGCTCGCCAAGGGCATGGAACTGCGGGGCCGCTGACCGCCATGGCCCGGCTCGACGGCAAGGTCGCGCTGGTCACCGGCGCCGCACGGGGCATCGGCAAGGCCATCGCCGCGGCCATGGCCGCCGAGAGCGCGCGGGTGGTGCTCACCGATATCCTTGACGTCGAGGGCGACGCTACCGCCACGGAAATCCGCGTGCAGGGCGGTCAGGCGCTCTACGTTTCCCATGACGTGACCACCGAGGACGGCTGGCGCACCGCGCTCGAAGCCGCCAACGACGAGTTCGGCGGCCTAGACGTGCTGGTCAACAATGCCGGCCTGTTCCTCGGCAAGCCGCTGGCCGAAACCAGCATCGACGACATGAACCGCATGCTGGCGGTCAACGTGGTCGGGCTGATGCTGGGCAGCAAGCTGGCGTTGCCGTTCCTCGCCGCCCGCGCGTCGCGCTGGGACGGCGGCGGCTCCATCGTCAACCTGTCGTCGGTGGCCGGCCTGATCGGCGCGTCGTTCCAGACCGTCTACAGCATGACCAAGGGCGCGGTGCGGCTGTTCTCCAAGTCGCTCGCCATGGAATGCGCCGACCTCAAGCTGAACATCAGGGTCAACTCCATCCATCCCGGCGTCATCGACACCGACATGGCCGTCGAGGTGGCCCGGGGCCAGATGGAGGCGCGCGCCATGGACGCCGACAAGGTCCAGCGATTCATGGTCGGCGGCCATCCGTTGGGCCGCCTCGGCCGGCCAAGGGACATCGCCGACGCGGCGGTGTTCCTCGCGTCCGGCGAAAGTTCGTTCATGACCGGCACGGAGCTGGTCGTCGATGGCGGCATGACGGCGCGGTAGCGCCGGGCAACTCGTGACCTAGTGGTAGGTCACGTGCTCCGGTTGTATCTCACCGGTAACCAACCGCGTATTCGGCGTGATCTCGCGGGCCGGCATATCCGTGTGGGACGACAGCACGCCCAGCAGCGCCTTCCAGATCGCTTCCGCGTCGCCCGCCGCGCCGTCGCCACGCAGCCTGGCGTAGTTGAGGCCGGCTGCTTTCTCCGCCAGGTCGCGGACCGTGCGGCAGCCGGCGGGGAATCGGCCCGGATCGAACAGCGGCAGGAAGAACGCCAGCGCCAGGGTCATCATGGCGGCCGGCCAGTTCATGGTCAGCGGCGGAATGCCGAGGATGAAGCCGACCGTGACGGCGAGACACAGGATGATCGACGCCCAGCCAAGCCACGAGCCATCGTGCTCGGGCAGCTTCAGGCCGGTCTGTGTGGCCAGAAGCTTGAGAAACCGGCGTGGCTGGAGCGGCGCCAGCTCGCGCAACTTCATGTCGGGCGTCACAGCGTCGCCCTTGCCCAGCTCGCGGATGCCGCGCCGCAGGTAGTAGTAGGCCAGCGTCCCGGCGTTCGCCTTGCCGCCGTCGGTGGCGGGTCCGAGCCGGATGATCAGCGACCGGTAGATGTCGCCGACGAAATACCACATCTGGGTTTCGTCGAACGGCAGGCTGAACCCGAACGACGCCTCCAGGTCCTGCACCAGCGCGGCCTGGCCGAACTCGCCTTTCAGGGCCAGCGTGTCGGCGGTCCCGTGCATGCTCAGTTGCGGGAACTCATGCCGCCGTCGACGGTGTAGATCACGCCGCTGGTGTAGCCCGAGCGTTCCGAGGCGAGGAACGCCACCAGGTCGCCGATCTCGCGCGGCTTGGCGCCACGGCCCTGCGGCATCGAGGCGGTCAACTCGCGCCAGCGGCTGTCATCGCCCCATTTCGCCTGCGCCTGGCCCTTCAACAGCGTGACCATGCGGTCGGTTTCGACCGGACCCGGGTTGATGCCGACGGCGCGGATGTTGTCCTCCAGCAGGCTGCGGCCACCCAGCGCCCGGGTGAACGCCATCAGCGAGGCGTTGCCGGCCGAGCCGGTGATGTAGTTGAAATCGAACCGCTCGCCGGCCGCGCCGATGACGTTGACGATCACGCCCTGACCGCGCGCCTTCATCGACGCATAGACCAGCCGGGTCAGGTTGATGTAGCCGAACACCTTCAGCTCCCAGGCGTGCCGCCAGCGCGACTCGTCGATGTCGCTGATCGAACCGCGCGGGATGTCGCCGGCGTTGTTGACCAGGATGTCGATGTCGGCGCAGTCGGCGGCGAGGCGGTCCAGGTCGTCGCGGTTGCGCAGATCCACCACATGGGCCGTCACCTGCACCTGATAGGCGGCGCGCAGCCTTTCCACATGTGCCTTCAGGACTTCCTCGCTGCGGGCCGCCAGGTGCACGGTGCAACCTTCCTCGGCCAACGCCTCGGCGGCGGCGAGGCCGATGCCTTTCGATGCGCCGGTCACCAGCGCCGTCTTGCCTGTCAGATTCAGGTCCATCTTGTCCTCCTACGGTCGGCGCAACCGTAGCGGACAAGCGGCCGCTGGCAAACGGTCAGTTGGAGGGCGGGTACTGGTTGATCAGCCGCTGCTGCTTCCGGTAGGCCGTGGCGAGCGCTCGCCAACCGATCGGCTTGTGGCCCATGCGGCGCATGTCGTCGGCCATGGCAAACAGCGCCCGCTGCTTGGCGAACACGCCCCTGAAGGTGTCGAGGAACGTGTATTTCGGGTCCCAGTACTGGATGGCTTCGGCGCCGGCGCCGTTCACCTCCAGGATGGTGAAGCTGCCTGCCTTCAGCGCCTCGGGCGAGGCGTATTTGATGTCGAATCGACCGTAATGGAAGCCGTCCATGGACCGGCTCAGCGCGTCGACCGCGTCCTCCAATGCCGGGGTGATCAGGGCGTCGCCGTCCTCGTAGCGGCCGCCGGCGCGGATCGAGGCGATGGTGGCCAGCATCACCCTTTCGCCCGCCTCCGGTACGCGCGCCATGCCGTCCTGCCCGAGCGTCTCGATATAAGATGCCGCATTGAGTGACATGCGTGGATCGGCGGCGACCAGCGCCGCGATTTCGGACACGCCGTCGCCCGTTACATGGGGCAGGTGCCGCACGGTGAGGGCGACGACCCGGCCGCGTGGATTGGCCGGATGGCGGATGTAGAACAGCGCGGCCTCGTGCGGCTCGTCGACCAGCCGCTGCAGCAGAAAGGATTCGCCTGGCGGGAACGCCGCGGCGTAGACCCTCAGTTCACCCTCACTCTCGATCCGCCGCACGCCGAATCCACACCAGCCGATGTCCGGCTTGACGATCAACGGATAGGCGAGGCACGCCGTGCGCCGCACCGCTTCCGCATCCTCGCCGGGCGCGACGAGCGCGGTTTCGGCGACCCGGTCGCGGAAACGCGGTGCGATCATGTCGAGGCAGGCGAACTTGGATTCGCCCACCAGCCCGCCGGTCTCGATGCCCGGATTGACCACCGAGGGCAGGGTGAGGCTGCGGTATTTGAGTCCCAGCCAGAACCACTGGATCGTCATCGGCGTAAACAGCAGCCATTTTGGCAACACCTCCACCGGCGCCACGAGCCGCGCGGCTTTCGGGGGATTGCGCACCGTCGCGGGGCTGCGCCCGCCCCACGACGCGAAAGGTCTGGTCAGCTTTCGGCTGAAGCCCGACATGACGGCCTCCTGTCCATGTGCTGGCCGACCAGCCAGCGGCAGGCACTGGTCAGCGCGAACAGCCCCGCCAGCACCGCGAACCACGGCCAGAACTGCCCAGGCGCGGCCACGGCATCGCCGAAGCGAAGCACCGCGTACAGCAGGGCGGGCGTGTAGACGGCGGCTGTCAGCACCGTGATCGTGGCGAAACGCCGGAAGTTCAAGCCCAGCAGGCCGCAGGTGGCGAAGGTGGTGAACAGCAGCCCCGGCACGAACCGGCATACCGGGATGAGCCAAGCCAGATTCCGGTCGAGCACTGTCCCGGACCTTGTACCCACCGGCAGCCAGGCGGCGATCCTGGCGTTGTGGCGCGCCAGCCGGCCGAGCCCGTAGATGGCAAGGTCGCTCGCGACAACGCCCGCGAGCAGCAAGGCAAGACACAGAAGCAGGCTCATACGGCCGGTGTGAACCAGGTAACCGCCGCCGACGAACGCGAGGCTCTCATGCAGGAACGGCGCGAGAAAAAGCGCGAACCCTTCGAATGCCACGCTGACGCCGTCCATGCCGGCCGTTGAAAGCACCGTGACCTCTCCTTGCTGCCGCTATGATGCGGCGAGGATTTCGTAGTGGATCGGCTTGAAGGCAAAGTTGTTGGACTGTTCCGCCGAACACGCCGTCAGCCCGATCAGCAGGTCCATGCGGGCCTGGATCAGGATATGGTCTCCGGCACGGCTCAGGGGCGGCTTCACGCTCAACTCTCCGGTCTTCCCGTCGATCGGCACGTTCATGAACACGTTGAACGCCGTGGGGATGCCGTCGGTTTCGATGCCGTATGGTTTCAACGCCTCCGCCAGGTTGCCGAGGCAGCCGCGGTGCGGGTGCTGGTGGCCGTAGATGATCCGGAACGTATCCGCCGAGCAGGGCGTCAGCAGGAAGTCGTGCCGGCCCACCGTGTCCTCGACGATGTTGAACATCACGCGGCTGCGGTTTGAATAGATCGGATCGCCGACGCCGAGGAATATCTTGCTCAGATAATCGAAGGTGCGGCCGTTGGAGAGAACCTCGGCGAAGTCGTGCCGGTTGAAAGCGACCAGGTCGGCGACCTGCTCGCCCTGCGGGTCGATGATCTTCAGCCGCTCGCCCGCCCGCAGCTCGAACGCCGTGCCGGAGCGCGGTGGAATGACGTTGACCATGGGTCCCTCACAAGGTGGTCTCATACGGGCCGGAACGGGCAGCGCCAGTCCGGGCCGACCTGCCGGCCGCTATATTGCGGCGCCTCGCTCTTGGTACCATGTTCCGCCAGCATCGGGTTGGGGAACCCGTCCAGAGCGCCATCGCGCTCGCGGATAGCGTCCTTCATCCGCTCGTAGCGGCCGTCAGCGCGCAGCATCTCGAACTGCTCGTGCGGATTGAACACGATGGCGGGATGGGCGAAGCGCCGCGCCGTCCGGCTGGCGTTCGGATGCAATCCGACGACGAAGAACGCCATCCCGCCCAGGCTGAAGCCGAAATGCGGCGAGGTGGGGTCGCGGCTCACCTCCGGGCTCCAGTCGTAGCACAGCGCGTCGATCCGCTGGAGCGCCGCGAGCCGCTGCCACAGGACGCGCTCGAACTGCGCTTCGTCCATGTCCGCCGGACCTTCGAACACCACCGCGAAGCTGCTGAACAGGCTTCGTTCGGCCCGGTAGCGGCCGATGAAATGATAGAGCGCGGTCAGGATCGCCTGGTCGGTCGAAGCGTCGCCGATATTGCCGGCCTCGACGACGGTGATCTGGTCCCGCGACAGCGCGGATTTGGCGCCGACACACGGAAAGGTTTCGTCGCGGATGAAGTCGGCGAGTTTGTAGGCAAGCGTCGTCTGTCTCGAGAAGGCTCTCAAGGCGTCCTCTCAGGCGGTTTTGATTGCCTGAGGAACGTCGTGCTTGCGGATCGGGTTCCCCGCCCCGACGAGAGCGCCGGCGCTTAAACCCTTCGTTCGGCGCCCAGCGCCCGCAATAGCGGCGTGTCGCGATTATAGAGGTCCGGGAAAAAGCGCATGGTGCCGTCGCGGTCCAGCTGGGCCGTCCAGTACATGATGACGACCGGGATGGTGTGCTTGAGCACGATGTTTTGCGTATGGCCCGTCGCCAGGACCTCCTCCACGCGCTCCTTCGGCCATTCCGCGTCGCCCGCCAGCAGATAATCAGCCAGCATCATCGGGTTTTCGATACGGATGCATCCCGAGCTGGCGGCCCGGTCGGCGCGTTCGAACAGCGCCCGGTTCGGGGTGTCGTGCAGGTAGACAGCATGCTCGTTGGGAAACAGGAATTTCACCCTTCCCAGCGAATTGTCCTCTCCGGGCCGCTGGACGAGATTGTAGGGGAAACGCCGCCTGGCCTGCTGCCAGTCGATGGTGCCCGGATCGACCTCGGCGCCGGCCGCATCGACGACGGCGATATTGTGCGAGGCCAGGTAGGACGGATCCTTGGCCAGCTTGGGCAGCAGGTCCTGCTTCAGGATCGTCGGCGGCACGGTCCATGTCGGGTTGAGCACCACCGTGCGCATGTTCGACTTGAACATGGGAGTCTGGCGGTAGGTTCGCCCGACGACCACGCGGGTATCCCAGACCGGCACGCCGCCCTTGATCACGTAGAGATGGAACCCGGAGATGTTGACCACGATGAACTCGTCGCCGAGCTGGTTCAGCACCCAGCGGGCCCGCTCCAGGTTGAGCCGGAGCTGGTCGACGCGCTGCTGGGCCGTGACGTTGAGTTCGGTGACTGTGCGCTTGCCGACCGCGCCGTCGGGGTCGATGCCGTGCAGCTCCTGGAAGCGCTTCAGCGCCGCGACCAGGTCGTCGTCATAGAGGTTGGCGTCGGCGGGCGTCGTCGTGGTGTATTCGCCGGACGCCGCCAGCCGGATGCGCAGCGCCGCCACCCGCGGATCGGTCATGCCCGGCTTCAGCGTCGGCCCCGCCTCGATCGTGCCCCAGCCGCCTTCCGCCACATGGGCGCGCTGGGCGGCAAGCGCCTTCTTCAGCTGGCCGTAGAACCAGTGATGCGGGGCCAGGTCCTTCGCCGCCGCGACAATGTTGTCCTGTGCCGCGACCTGGCTGACCAGCTTGAGAAGGTCTTCCGGCCTGGTGGGCGCGCTGATGTTCCAGTTCGGATCGAAGCTCCGCGGATCGGTCTTGCCGTAGTGAAGATGGAACGCGAGGCGCGCCAGGGCGTCGGTCGCCAGCAGGTCGAGCCGCGCCGTCTGCGCGGGATCGCTTCTGTCCGTCGCCTCCATCAGCGCCGTGAGCGACGTCAGGTGATAATCCTCGGGCAGCAGGCCGTCCTCGGTCACCCCGGCGATGGCGCCGGTCAGTGCCTTCAGGTCGTCCTTGCCCTTCCACAGCGGTTTGTAGTCGCGTTGGGCGTAGAGCGCGGCAAGCAGAGCAGGCTCGGCAAGGGTCGTATCGCCAATCCTGGGCGACCGGCTTGCGGCGAGGGAGGATGCGAGCCCGCGCAGCGCGTCCTGCGTATCGCCGGCGGCGGCGACCCCAGGGATGAATACACTAAGCAGGAAAAGCGTGGCGAACAGCCGCCCGGCAAGACGGAAATTTTTCATTCCGCCATCCTAACGCATGAGTCCTTAAAGAAAAATTACCAGTCGTGGCTGTAGTCGCTAGACGATCTTCACCAGCTCCACGGCGAAGGTCAGCGCCTTGCCGGCCAGTTCGTGGTTGCCGTCCAGGGTCACGGTGTCGTCGTCGAAGTCGATGACGGTGACGACCATGGGGCTGCCGCCGGCGCGGCCGGCCTGGAGTTGCAGGCCTTTTTCGACCTTGATGTGGCCGGGAAGCTTGCTGCGCTCGATCTGCTGGATCAGATGCTCGTTGACCTCGCCATAGGCGTCCTCCGGTTCGATCCGGACGGTGCGGCGCTCGCCTTCCGACAGGCCCGTCACCGCGAGGTCGAAGCCTGGGATGACCTGGCCCGCGCCCAGCGTGAACTCCAGCGGCTCGCGGCCGATGGAGCTGTCGAACTGGCTGCCGTCGTCGAGGGTGCCGGTGTAATGGATGTGGACGGTGTCGCCCGGTTTCGCGATGGCCATGAGGCGCTCCTTGCACAAAGACGAACGCCCGGCATCCGGCCGGGCGTCAATAAGGGTAGGCCGACCCTACGGAGCGGAAACGGCCCGGGCAAGGATTCTTTCCCGCGCGGCAAGTTTCTTGACGCCGTCCGGCGTGACTGCCAGCGTTTCCGCCGGGGTTGCAGGGGAGACGGACATGAACGAGCCGAAGGTCGCGCCAGTGATGAACAAGGGCCTGATGCGCCTGTTCACGTGGCTCAACGTGTTCGTTTACAAGCTGTCCGGCGGGCGGTTGATGAACCGGATGTATGGCACGCCGATCTGCCTCGTTACCATGAAAGGTGCCAGGTCCGGCAAAACCCGCACGATCCCGCTGATGTACAACCCGAATGGCGAGGATGTGATCCTCGTCGCCTCGCTTGGCGGCGCGCCGAAGAACCCGCTGTGGTACTACAATCTGGTGGCCCATCCGGACATCGAGATCCAGGTCGGCGCGGCGAAGCGGCGAATGCATTGCCGGCAGGCCTCGTCCGACGAAAAGGCGGCGCTGTGGCCGAAGATCGTTGCCAATTTCGCCAGCTACGGCGCCTACCAGCGGCGGACCGACCGGGATATTCCGGTGATGATCTGCTCGCCGCTCTAAGGAGGCTTGCTTAGCGTAGTGCCAGCGAAATACCCCCGTTAGGCTTTGGAAGATTGCCGTCTGGGCAAGTTCCCGTATCAGGGAGAGAAGGAATGAAGACCTTTTACATGGTGGTGGCCGCCTGCTTGCTGGTCGGCTGCCAGAGCGACAAGGCGGTGAATGCCAAGGCCGATGGCGACAAGCCCGCGACCGAGAACAAGGTCCGCAAGGACTCCGACCGCGACCGCCGGACACAAGCAATCCAGGAACAGTGGCGCGACCAGGTCCAGCACTGAGGGTGGTTCAGGGCTTCAATCGCCTGTCGAACATCTCCGACATCTTTCGCCAGGCGATCTCCGCCCGGTCCTTCGCATAGGCGGGGCGCTGCGGGAAGCAGAAGCCGTGCTCGGTATCGGGGTGGATCTCGCATTCATAGGACACGCCGTTGTCTTCCAGCGTCTTGGTCAGCGCCGGAATCACGTCGTCGCTCACCCACGGATCATGCGCGGCGAAACCCAGGTAAAGCTCGCCCTTGATGTTGGGCACCAGCAGGTGCGGCGAGTCCTCCTTGTCGGTGACGATGCCGACACCGTAGAGCGAGGCGGTCGCGACGATCTTGTCCGGGAAGGTGCCGGCCGCGGCAACCACGTACTGGCCGCTCATGCAGTAGCCGACGCAGCCATACGGCGCCTTCACGGCTGGATGCGCGTCCAGGTAGTCGAGCATGCCCTGGGTGTCGCGCATCACCCGGTCGACGTTCAGGGTCGCCATGGTCGCCATCACCAGCTTGAACACATTGTCGCGGTCCATGGAGAAGTCGAAGCGAAGCTGGCCGTTGCGGTAGTACATGTCGGGCAGCAGGCAGAAATAGCCCTGCGAGGCGATGCGCCGGGCGAAATCCCGCAACTCCTCGCGGATGCCTGGCGCGTCCATGTACAGGATCACGGCCGGAAACGGGCCCCCGCCATCGGGATGGGCGACGAAGCTGCCCATCTTCCCGTCCGGTGTTACCACGTCGATCTCGAACTCGGCCATGTGCGTCTCCCCGTCGCTGAATCCGGCATGCATTCGTGATTGCGTTGGCTATAGTAGCGGCCTCGGGGAAGAGAGAAAGTCATTTCGGGGGAGGACGCCATGCTGATCGGAGCAAGCTTTCCGAGCGTCGAGATCGGTAACGATCCGGCCGCCATCCGGGACTTCGCGCAGGGCGCCGAAGACCTGGGTTTCGACTACATCACCACGACGGATCATGTCCTGGGCGTCGATCCCAAGGGCGATCCCAACGTCTTTGCACCCTACAAGCTGGAGGATGCTTTCCACGAGCCGTTCGTGCTCTATGGCTTCATCGCCGCCTGCACGAAGAAGGTCGGGCTCGCCACCGGCATCCTGATCCTGCCGCAGCGCCAGGCGGTGCTGGTCGCCAAGCAGGCGGCCGAGGTCGATGTGCTGTCGGCAGGCAGGCTGCGTCTGGGCGTGGGTGTCGGCTGGCAGGCCAGCGAGTACACCGCGCTGGGCATGGACTGGCACAATCGCGGCAAGCGCTCCGAGGAGCAGATCGCCATCATGCGGGCGCTGTGGATGAACCGGACCACCGCCTTCAAGGGCCAGTACCACGAGATGGCCGAGCAGGGCCTCAACCCGAATTCGGTGCAGAAGCCGATCCCGATCTGGTTCGGCGGCATGTCGGATGCGGTCGCCGACAGGGTCGGTCGCATCGGCGACGGCTGGATTCCCATCGGCACGCCGGAACAGCTCAAGCCCCAGTTCGAGATCATGCACAGGGCCGCCGAGAAGGCAGGTCGCGATCCGAAAAGCATCGGGCTCGAGGCGATGACCGGCTTCCAGAACGCCTTCCGCGACAAGCCCGCCGCCACCATGGACCAGGTGCTGAAAGGCGCTTCCATGTGGAAGAACGCGGGCGCCACCCACCTTGCCATCGGCACGTCGATGATCGGCCTGAACACGGATGTCGCTGCTCACCTCAAGCTGCTGAAAGAGGTGAAGGACGGCGTGCAAGCACTTTGAATATATCAGGGAAGAGAGAAAGGTAAGTTCCGTGGAATACAAGAACATGATCATCGAGAAGGACGGCGCCATCGATTGGGTGACGTTCAACCGGCCGGACAATCTGAACGCGCTGAGCCGCCAGTTCGTGCGCGAACTGAACCACTATTTCGGCAGCCTGGAGACCAATTACGACGTCCGCGTCGTGGTGCTGAAGGGGAACGGGCGCGCATTCTGTGCCGGCCTCGACATGAAGGACCCGGAGCGGCCGCTCGACAGCACCACCAACACCGGCATGAAGAGCCAGCGCAATTTCTCCGGCATCGTCATGCGCATGCGCCGCTGCCCGCAGCCGATCATCGGCCTGCTGCACGGCTACGCGGCCGGCGGCGGTTTCTCCATCGCGCTGGGCTGCGACGTGCGCATCGCCGCCGAGGGCACCAAGATGAACTGCGCCTTCATCAAGATCGGCCTGTCGGGCTGCGAGATGGGCGCGTCCTACCACCTGCCGCGCCTGGTAGGTACCTCGGTCGCGGCCGAACTGCTGATGACCGGACGCTTCATCGACGCCAACCGCGCGCTGCGCACCGGCCTGGTGTCGGACGTTGTGCCGATGGACGAACTGGTCGCTGCCGGCAAGTCGCTGGCCGATGACATGATCGCCACCGCGCCGCTGGGCCTGCGCATGACCAAGGAATGCTTCTGGGCCAATGTGGACGGCAACGACCTCAACAGCGCCATCGCCATGGAGGACCGCAACCAGATCCTCGCCGTCTCCAACGGCGACGTGGCCGAGGGCATCAAGTCGTTCCTGGAGAAGCGCAAGCCGAACTACGCGGCGTAATTCGAAGCACGGAGGACGGCCTTGGACTTCTCGCTCACGCCGGAACAGGAGGCCGTCCGCCGCGCCATCGAGAAGCTGTGCGTGCCGTTCGACGATGCCTACTGGCTGGCCCGCGACACCGACGCGCAATTTCCCGAGGAATTCGTCCGCGCCGTGATCGACGGTGGCTGGCTCGGCATCGCCATGCCGGAGGAGGTCGGCGGCGCGGGCCTCGGCGTCACCGAGGCGGCGCTGATGATGCACGCCATCAGCCGCTCCGGCGCCGGCTTCTCGGGCGCGTCGGCGGTGCATATGAACATCTTCGGGCTGAACCCGGTCGTGGTGTTCGGCACCGCGGAGCAGCGCCGGCGCATCCTGCCCCGGATCATCAGGGGCGAGGACCGCGCCTGTTTCGGCGTCACCGAGCCGGATGCGGGCCTCAACACCACGGCGATCAAGACCCGGGCCGAGCGCGTGGGCAACGGCTACGTGATCAACGGCAAGAAGGTCTGGACCTCCACCGCCCAGACCGCCAACAAGATCCTGATCCTGGTCCGCACAACGCCGCGCGAGCAGTGCGCCAAGCCGACGCTGGGCCTCAGCCTGTTCTACACCGACCTCGACCGCCGTTACTGCGACGTGCGCGAGATCCACAAGATGGGCCGCGCCTCGGTAGACTCCAACGAGGTGTTCATCGACGGCCTGCCCGTGCCCGAGGAAGACCGGATCGGCGAGGAGGGCAGGGGCTTCGAGTACCTGCTGCACGGGCTCAACCCGGAACGGGTGCTGATCGCGGCCGAATGCGTCGGCCTCGGCCAGGCGGCGCTGGCCAAGGCGGCGCACTACGCGGGCGAGCGGATCGTGTTCGACCGCCCGATCGGCAAGAACCAGGCGGTGCAGCATCCGCTGGCACTGGACTGGATGCAGCTGGAGGCCGCCTTCCTGATGGTGCTGAAGGCGGCCAGCCTCTACGACCGCGGCGAGCCCTGCGGCGCCGAGGCCAACGCCGCCAAGTACCTGTCGGCCGAGGCCGGCTTCACCGCCTGCCAGAACGCGGTGCTGACCCATGGCGGCTTCGGCTACGCCAAGGAATTCCATGTGGAGCGCTACATGCGCGAAAGCATGCTGGGCCGCATCGCGCCGGTCAGCCCGCACATGATCCTGAACTTCATCGGCGAACGGGTGTTGGGCCTGCCGAAGTCGTATTGAGTATTGGTGTCCCCGTCCTTCCACCCTCATGATTGTCGTCCCGGCGAAAGCCGGGATCCAGTCCCGATGCGGGTAAAACCCTATCCGTGTCCCTGAGCTTGTCGAAGGGCCTGCACGGACGCTGATGCAACGCCCTTCGACAAGCTCAGGGACACGGTGGAGGTGGTGACCGGCATCTCTGGGTCCCGGCTTTCGCCGGGATTACAATATTTGTTGGTGGACTGTATGTCGTCCGACGTCGAACCGTTGGGAAAGAAGGTGGTCAGGGGCTCGATCTGGATGATCGGCCTGCGCTGGTCCATGCGTCTGCTGGGTTTTGTCAACACCATCATCCTGGCGCGGCTGCTGACGCCCGACGATTTCGGCCTGATCGCCATGACCGTGCTGGCGACGGGCTTCGTCATGGCGCTGACGGAGGCGGGCTCCGCCCAGGCGCTGATCCGCCATCCCGATCCGCAGCGCGTCCACTACGATACGGCATGGACCATCAATGTGCTGCTGGGCCTCGCCGCCGGGCTGGTCATCGCGGTGATGGCGCCGCTGGCGCCGTTCTATTTCGATGACGGCCGCATCACCGGCGTGCTGCTGGTGACGGCGCTGTCCACGGCGATTGCCGGCTTCGGCAACATCGGCGCTACCGACTTCCGGCGGGATTTCCAGTTCGGCCGGCAGTTCTGGCTGCAGTTCTGGCCGCGGATCGCCAGTTTCATCGTCACCGTGGCGCTGGCCGTCGCCTGGCGCAGCTACTGGGCGCTGATCCTGGGCTGGCTCGCCGGCTCCGTCGCCCAGCTCGTCGTCAGCTATGTGATGCATCCTTACAGGCCGAGATTTTCCTTGGGGGCGCGGGCGGAGATGCTCGGGTTCTCGATGCACGCCTCGCTCAGCAGCCTGGCTTGGTTCCTCGAGCAGCGCCTCGACCAGATCGTGCTGGGCGGCATCGTCAGGCCGGCGACGCTGGGCCTCTACTATCTGGCCAGCAACCTGGCCGAGATGGCGACCCGCGAACTGGTCGCGCCGCTCAGCCCGGTGATCTATTCTGCCTACAGCCGCATCCACACGGATGGCGAGCGCATGTTCGCCGCGGTCAGGAAGTCGGTTGGTGCGGCGGCGCTGCTGGGGTTCGGCGCCAGCCTGGGGCTTTACGCGGTGGCGCGCGAATTCATCCTGTCGATCTACGGCCCGCAATGGGTTGGCGGCGTCCTGTTGCTGGAGATCCTGGCATTGTCGGCCCTCGGCGCCTGCATCCGCACGGTGACCCTGCCGCTGCTCACCGCCCAGGGCCGCCAGCGGGCCACCAACATCGCCTCATGGGCGCAGGTGGCGGCGCTCGCGGTGCTGCTTCCGCTGGCGTACCGGTTTGCCGGCGGCGAGGGCGTGGCCGGACTCCGCGCCGCCATGGAAATCGCCGCCGCAGCCGTGTCGATGACCCTGGCTTTCGCGCCCTACAAGGGTCTGCTGGCCGGCGTCTGCCGTTCCTTCGCCCGGCCGCTGCTGGCGGGCGCCGCCATGGTGGCGGCGGTGCGGGCGAGCCAGGCGCTGCTGCCGCTCGACCCGATGCCGTCGCTGTGCCTCAACGTGCCGCTGGGCGCGCTGGTCTATGTGACCCTGGTGCTGCTGCTTTGGCGGCTGGCCGGCCGGCCCGAAGGTGCGGAAAGTGGCATCCTCGAACAGCTCGTCGACGCGCGCGGTTCGCTGGCGCGGCGCTTCCAGCGCCCGTAACGAAAATCGGCCGCGGACGGTTGCACCGTCCGGCGGCTTGTTCTAGCGTTGCAGCCGAACCGATACCATCCAAGGGGAAGACCAATGGCAGACGTAGATCCAGCCGACTATCACGAGAGCGGCCGGTCGTCGCCCACCGGGCAGACGTTCTGGTCCAAGGACAAGAAGAAGGTCCTGCTGGTGACGCGCGGGCACCCCTTCGCCCGCGACGCCTTCTACAACATCTTCGAATCCAACCCGGACATCGAATATTCGGCGGTCGAGCACCCGGCCGCGCAGCTGATGTTCAACCCGGAATTCGCCAAGAACTTCGATTGCTACGTGCAGTACGACATGCCGGGCATCGAGTTCAACCGCGACCCGAACAGCGACGGCAGGCCGCGCTTCGTCGAGCCGCCCCAGTACTACAAGGATGGCGTCATGGCCATGCTGGAGGCTGGCTTCCCGCTGGTCATCATGCACCACACCTGCGCCGCGTGGCCCGCATGGCCGGAGTGGTCTGAAATCGTCGGCGGCCACTTCCTCTATTTCCCGATGAAGTCGCGCGGCGTGGACAAGCAGGACAGCGGCTACAACATCGACGTGCCGCACAAGGTGTCGCCGGTGGCGAACCATCCGATCACCGCGGGCATCGAACCGTTCGACATCGTCGACGAGGTCTACATGTCCGAGGTGTTCGAGGACTCGGTGGTGCCGCTGTTCCGCAGCTCGTGGGAATTCACCGACCAGAATTTCTTCTCGTCGAAGCTGGCGCTGCAGGGCAAGTACTATTCCAACGAGGGCTGGTCGCACCCGCCGAGCAGCAACCTGGTCGGCTGGGTCAAGACCTACAAGAACAGCCCGATCGTCTACCTGCAGTTCGGCGATGGTCCGGCCACCTACAAGAACGAGACCTTCCGCAAGATCCTGCGCCAGGCCATCAACTGGGCCTGCTCGGACGAGGCGAAGGTCTGGGCGCGCGAATACAACGCGAAGAAGGCCGCGGAGTAGTCCCGGCTTCCAATCACGGTGGGAAGGGAGCCGTCTGGCTCCCTTCTTTTTTTGCGATCGGCAACGGATGCTGCGGAAAACCCTGATTTCAGTACTCGTGGTGCTGGTTCTGCTCGCCGGCCTGCTGTTTGCCATTTTCCGCGGATTGGGCTTTACCGATCAGAAGATCCAGCAGATCGAAGCCGACTTCCATGGACACTGTGTCGGCGCCTTCAGCGCCGAGGTGCGCAAGCCCGCGGAGCTCTGTACCTGCCTGTGGGAAGAGGTGCGCGGCGAAAACCGTCTGGAGATGCTGAAGCGCCTGAACGCGCTGGAAAAGAGTACGGCGGACGAGCGGGATGATTTCATGAAGCAGGCTTCCGCCGAGTGTGTGCGCCGGCTGCGAATTGAGCGAAGGTGACGGCGCGGCATCCCTGATTTTATGCTGTTGGTGGCGGTAGGGCTGATAGGCTGCGGCAATCGGCCGTTTTTGGGGAAACGGATGAACCTGGGGGGAATTCGGTTCACGGTCTGGGTGCTGACGGTCGGCGCGCTGCTGGCCGGCTGCGGGATGAATCCGCGTGAGACCCGGAACGAGAAGCGCTACGTCAGAATCTGCATCCAGTATATCGGCGAAAAGTACACCAACGCCGACGCGCTGTGCCGCTGCCAGTGGAAGGGCATTCGCGCCGAGGTTCCCAAACACGAACTCGACGAGTTCTTCTTCAAGCTGACCGCGGGCCGCCGCTTCGAGACCAAGGCATCGAGGATGATCGAGCGGATTTCGACGCAGTGCCTGGCCGAACTGGGGCCGGGCAACTGAGCGCTACATCGCGGTCATGCCGCCGTCGACGGTGAATTCCGTGCCGGTCACGTAGCTCGACTCGTCCGACGCCAGGTAGAGCACGCAGTTGGCGATGTCTTCGGGTTCGCCCAGGCGGCTGATCGGGAAATTGGCGGTCGCGGCGCGGCCGGCTTCCTTGCTCAGGCTGTCGCGGGCGCCGGCCTGCATGTTGGTCCAGATCACACCGGGATGAACCGAGTTGCAGCGGATCTTGTCCTTGCCCACCTCGAGCGCGATGGACTTGGTCATCAGCCGGACGCCGCCCTTCGACGCCGAATAGGCGATGCAGCGCTGCAGGCCGATCAGGCCCGCCACCGACGACAGGTTGACGATCGAGCCGCCACCCGCCTTGCGCATTTCCGGCACGGCGTATTTGGTGCCGAGGAAGACGCTGGTCAGGTTGACGTTGATCTGCCGGTTCCAGTCGTCGATGGTCAGGTCGTCGAGCAGCTTGAGCACGGCGATGCCGGCGTTGTTGACCAGCACGTCGAGCCGGCCATAGGTTTCGATGGTCCGGGCGATGACGTCCTTCCAGCCCTCCTCGGACACCACGTCCTGGCGCAGCGCGATGGCTTCGCCGCCCGCGTCCCGGATCTTCTGGGCGCAGTCCTGCACGCCTTCCTCGTCAATGTCGGTCACCACCAGCTTCGCGCCCTCGCGCGCCAGGGTCATGGCGGTGGCCCGGCCCAGGCTGGGCTCGGATGCGGCACCCGTGACGAGGGCGATCTTTCCCTGAACGCGTCCCATGATTTTCTCCCGTTTCGTGGTTCCTGCGCGGCGCGAGTATGGCAACAGGGTATGGGTGATTAAAAGCCAATTCGCCTTGTGGGCCGCCACTTTCGTGTTAGGTTCCCGACCGGGAACAACAGTCACGAATGAAGGGAAGCGGGACATGTCCAACCGCAGCAATCGCCAGTTTCTGATCGCCGCCCGGCCGGAAGGCATGGTCAAGGAAAGCGACTTCAAATATGTCGAGACACCGGTTCCCGATCCGGGTCCGGGAGAGTTCCTGATCCACCAGGAGATCGTCGCCGTCGAGCCGGCGTTGCGCGGCCAGATGGAGAATCGCGCCAACTATGCGGCGCCGCTGCAGATTGGCGACGTGATGCGTGCGCTGGGCACCGGCACCGTGGTCGAATCCAACAATCCGGACTACCCGGTTGGCCAGCGGGTGCAGGGTCTGTTCGGCTTCCAGGACTACATTGTGTCGGACGGCAAGGGCATGGTCAGCCGCATCCCTGACGGAGTGGCGGGCGAGGCCGCGCTTTACGTGTTCGGCGGCACCGGCTTCACCGCCTATTACGGCATGGCCGAGGTCGGCAAGCCGACGCCGGGGTGCAACGTTCTGGTGTCGGGCGCGGCGGGCGCCGTCGGCTCTCTGGCCGGGCAGATCGCGAAAATCCTGGGCGCGGGGAAGGTGGTCGGGATTGCCGGCTCGGACGAGAAGTGCCGCTGGCTGACCGACGAACTCGGGTTCGATGCGGCCATCAACTACAAGACCGAAGACGTGGCCGCTCGGGTCAAGGAGCTGTTCCCCAAGGGTCTCGACATCTATTATGACAATGTCGGCGGCGAGATCCTCGACATCGCGCTGGCCAACCTGGCGATGAATGCCCGCGTCGTCATCTGCGGCGGCATCTCGCGCTACAACAATGCCGGGCCCATCGAGGGACCGAAGAACTATTTCAACCTGGTCTATTCGCGGGCGACCATGACCGGCTTCATCATCGTCGACCATGTCCACCGCTACAAGGAGTGGACCGAGATCATGGGAAAGTGGATCGCCGACGGGAAGCTGAAGTACCGCATCGACATGCTGGAGGGCTTCGAGAACCTGCCGAAGGGCCTGATCCGGCTGTTCACCGGCGACAACATCGGCAAGCAGCTCATCCGCATTGGATAGTCCGCTGGACCGGGCGGCAATGCCGCCCGGTCATCGCATTACACCAGTTTCAGCACGAAGCCGATCAGTGCGCCGAGCGCAAGGATCGCTGGTGACTCCTGGCGTCAGGAAGCGCTCGGAGCGCGGCACGCGCTCCGATTTGGCGGGACGTACTGGATGCGTGCCTATTTGGCGGTGAAGAAATCCGCGCGCGGCTTGCCCTGCGGGTCGTAGACCGGCTCGGAAAGGTCGACCCGGTATTTTTTCACGGACGCCCCCTTCAGGCCCGATTGTCCCAGATGGGCAGCCATGTCGGTGTACCAATGGTCGGCCAGGTGCACCGCGAGATCCTCCTGGGTGTCCCATTCCTCGAACACATAGACGCGGCCCGGATTGAGCGGGTCCAGCGTCCAGGCGTAGTGAACGCAGCCCTTCTCGGTGTAGGCGCCCTCGATATGCTTGCGGGCACTGAGAATCGACTGCTCGGCGGCAGCAGGGTCGAACTCCAGAATTCCGGCGACGATTACGGTCATGGTACTCCCCATTTCGGATGCAATGGCATTTCCTGCAGGATCAGGCGCCTGTGGCGCAAGTGGAATATCAGCACGAACCGTCTGCGCCCACGCACCGCGCTTGTCAGGGGCGGCACTGGGCGGCGATGAATTCGGGCGCCGGGTCAGAACTTCCCGGCGCGGATCACCTCGACCGTGGACACGTAGATGATGCAGGAGTAGCGCTCCAGTTCGCCGGAGAGGTTCTCGAGCAGCCTGTTGGCTGTTTCCTCTCCGGCGATCACCTTGATCAGGATTTTCTGCTGCGCGCCGGTCAGCTGGTCTTCGCGCCAGTCGCCCTCCGCGCCCCGTCCGCCGATGCTTTGAAAGAGCGTGTAGCCCGTGGCGCCGATCCGGTCGATCAGCGCGGTGACGCGCGGAACCAGCGGCGAGTCGACGATGATCTCGAGCTTCTTGCGGGTATGGGTCTGCATCTCAGGCTCCAGTAATCCAGCGCGCGGCTGCAAGGTATAGCGGAATGCCGACGGTGAGGTTGAACGGGAAGGTGATGGCGAGGGACACGGTGAGATAGACCGCCGGATTTGCTTCCGGAAGGGCTAGGCGCATGGCGGCTGGGACCGCGATATAGGACGCGCTGGCCGAAAGGACGCCGAAGAGCGCGGTGCCTCCCGGGCTCAGCCCCATCACGCTTCCGATCAGCACGCCGATCGCGCCGCCGATCAAGGGCATCAGGATGCCGAAGGCGGCAAGACCGGGCGAGATCGCGCGGGTGCCGCGCAGCCTGTTGGCGGCGATCAGCCCCATGTCGAGCAGGAAAAAGCACAGGACGCCCTTGAACGGGGCGTCGATGAACGGGGCGACCGTGGTCATCCCCTTGGTGCCGCTTACCGCGCCGATGATGAACGCGCCCGTCAGCAGCACGACGCTGCCGTTCAGGAATACCTCGTGCAGCACCTGTCCGCGCCCGCTGTCGGGCCGCTGCAGGTACCGCCGGGCCAGCCAAAGGCCGGAGATGATCGCGGGCGTTTCCATCAACGCCATCACCGCCACCATGTAGCCCTCGAAAGACACGCCCAGCATGCGCAGGAACTCGCTGGCGCTGACGAAGGTGACGATGCTGATGGAACCGTAGTGGGCGGCGACCGCGGCGGCGTCGATCGGGGAAAGGCGTGCCAGGCCACGCGCGAGGATGAAGGCCAGCATCGGAAGCAGGAAGCTCATCGCGATACCGGCGGCGGCCACGCCGATCATGGTGGCGTCGACGCCGTGGCTGGCGAGACTGGCGCCGCCCTTGAAGCCGATGGCGAGCATCAGGTAGAGCGAAATGGCCTTGGCGATCGGTTCGGGGATGGAGAGATCGGATCGCGCCATCGCGGCGAGGAAACCGAGGACGAAGAACAAGACCATGGGTGAGAGCAGGTTGCTCCCGGCCATGGCGACGGCATCGAGCATGCGCACCCCCAACACTGAATTTCCGGGCTATATAGTGCGGCGCAGCGAAGCGTCTAGGCCGCCTGGGCATATTGCCCGTGGACGGCCGAGTCCCTACAGTCGGCGCGGGGGAGATACCGATGAGGGAACCGTCCATGCCGATCGCCGACCTGCAGACACTGGCCGACATACCGCGCCATTGGGGAGCCCTTCGTCCCGGCAAGGCCGCGACCGTGTTCGAGGACCGGGTCGTGTCCTGGAAGGACTTTGACCGCTACGCCTCGCAGGTCGCCAACGGCATCATCGAGGCCGGCGTGCCGCCTCAGACCAGGGTCGCCTATCTGGGCAAAAACTCGGACCTGTACTTCCAGCTGCTGTTCGGCGCGGCGAAGTCGAACACCGTGATGGTCGGCATCAACTGGCGCCTGGCGCCGCCCGAGGTCGAGTACATCGTCAATGACGCGCGTATCGAGGTGCTGTTCGTCGAGGAGGAATTCTTCGGCCTGATCGGCGAGATCAAGGAGCGGCTCTCGACGGTGAAACTCTTTGTCGCCATGTCCGGCCGCGGCCATGGCTGGGAAGATTACGTCTCCTGGCGCGACGGCCAGTCCAACTCCGATCCCATGCTGCCCATCGAGAGCGAGGATATCTGCGTCCAGCTCTATACGTCCGGCACCACGGGGCGGCCCAAGGGCGTGCAGCTGCCCAACCGCGGCTTCATCATCCAGCGCGACGGCGACGAGAGGGCCGGCGAGTGGGGCAAGTGGCACGACGACGACGTCATCATGATTCCCATGCCGGTGTTCCATGTCGGCGGCACGGGCTGGGGCTTCCAGGGCTTCTACAATGGCGCGACCCAGGTGATCCTCGGCCAGGCCGAACCGGGCCTGATCATCGAGACGATCCAGAAATACCGGGTCACCAAGGTGTTCGTGGTGCCCGCCGTCCTCCAGTTCATGCTGCAGCACGAGCTGTCGAAGACCGCCGATTTCTCCCATGTCCGCGTGGTGCTCTACGGCGCGTCGCCGATCCCGGAGGACGTGCTGGTGCGGGCGCTGGCCACCTTCAAGTGCCCGTTCGTGCAGCTCTACGGCATGACCGAGACCAGCGGATCGGTCACCTTCCTGCCGCCCGAGGTGCACGTGGCCGGCTCGACCAAGCTGCGCAGCTGCGGCGTGCCGTTCCACGGCATCGAGATCATCATCGGCGACGCCCAGGGCAACGCCCAGCCGCCCGGTCAGGTCGGCGAGATCATGATCCGCGCCCCCGGCATCATGAAGGGCTACTGGAACATGCCGGAAGCGACGGCCGAGGCGGTGAAGGGCGGCTGGTACCATTCCGGCGACGCCGGCTACATGGACGACGAGGGCTTCATCTACGTGTATGACCGGGTGAAGGACATGATCGTCTCGGGCGGCGAGAACATCTATCCCGCCGAGGTCGAGAGCGCCCTGTCGAAGCATCCCGCCGTCGCCGATATCGCGGTGATCGGTGTGCCCAGCGACCGCTGGGGCGAGGAGGTGAAGGCCGTGGTGGTGAAGGAAGAGGGCTCGCACGTCACCGAGGACGAGCTGATCGCCTTCGCCCGCACCCAGATCGCCGGCTTCAAGACGCCGAAAAGCGTGGATTTCGTCGACAGCCTGCCGCGCAACCCATCCGGCAAGCTGCTGAAGAAGGAGTTGCGCGAACCGTATTGGGCCGGCCGCGAACGGCGGGTGGGGTAACCCACCATTCCCCCTTCGCCGGGATGACGATTTGAGTTTGGGTCAACCACACGTGCCTATTGCCCATCCGGGACGCTCCCCGTAATAGAGGCAAACCGACACTTCCCGCAGGAAATTTCAGGATGCTCATCGACGGCATCAACGTGCTCGCCGACGTACCGCGCCATTGGGCGCGCCTGCGCCCGTCGCGGACATGCACCATCTTCGAGGATCGCTTCGTCTCGTGGATCGATTTCGACCGGTATTGCACCCGCGTCGCCACCGGCCTGATTGCGGAAGGCGTCGGGCCGCAGGGGCGGATCGGGTATCTGGGCAAGAATTCGGACCTCTATTTTCAGCTGCTGTTCGGCGCTGCCAAGGCGAATGTGGTGATGGTCGCCATCAACTCGCGGCTGGCGGCGCCGGAGATCGAATACATCGTCGGCGACGCCCAGGCGGAAATCCTGTTCGTCGAGCCGGAATATCTCGGCCTGGTTCGCCGGATTGCGTCGCCCAGCGTGCGCAAGATCATTGTCATGGGTAATCCGCAGGACGGCCTCGAAACCTACGACGCCTGGCGCGACCGGCAGTCCGACGTCGAGCCGATGGTGCCTTCCGTGCCCGAGGACGTCTGCGTCCAGCTCTACACCTCCGGCACCACGGGCCTGCCCAAGGGCGTGCAGATCATGCACCTCGGCCTGATCGCCCAGCGCCTCGGTTATCTCGCCACCGGCGAGGCCTGGGCCCAGTGGAGCGACGAGGAAGTGGCAATGATCCCGATGCCGGTGTTCCATGTCGGCGGCACGGGCTGGGGTTTCCAGGGCTTCTATCACGGCGCCACGCAGGTGATCCTGGCGCAGGCCGAGGCCGGCGCGATCATCGACGCGATCCAGCGCCACAAGGTCAACAACGTGTTCGTGGTGCCGGCGGTGCTGCGCACCATGCTGCTGCACGAGGCGGCAAAAACCGCCGATTTCTCGCATGTCCGCGTGGTGCATTATGGTGCGTCGCCGATCCCCGAGGACGTGCTGGTGCGCGCCATGGCCACCTTCAACTGTCCCTTCGTGCAGCGCTACGGCATGACCGAAGCGAGCGGCACCATCACCTACCTGCCGCCCGAGCAGCATGTCGCCGGGTCACCGCGGCTGCGGAGCTGCGGCATCCCGTTCCCGGGGTCTCAGGTGATCATCGGCGACGAGGACGACAACGAACTGCCGCGTGGGCAGGTGGGCGAAATCCTGATCAGGGCGCCATGGCTGATGAAGGGCTACTGGAACATGCCCGAGGCGACGGCCCAGGCCATGCGGGGCGGCTGGTATCATTCGGGCGACGCCGGCTACATGGATGACGAGGGCTTCATCTACATCCACGACCGGGTGAAGGACATGATCGTCTCCGGCGGCGAGAACATCTATCCCGCCGAGGTCGAAAGCGCCCTGTCGCATCATCCGGCGATCTCCGACGTGGCGGTTATCGGCGTCCCCAGCGAGCGCTGGGGCGAGGAGGTCAAGGCCGTCGTCGTGCTGGAGCCCGGCGCCGCGCTGACCGAGCAGGAACTCATCGCCTTCGCCCGCACCCGCATCGGCGGCTACAAGGTGCCCAAGTCGGTGGACTTCATCGGCGTCCTGCCGAGAAACCCCTCCGGCAAGCTGCTGAAGAAGGAGCTGCGCGAGCCGTATTGGGCGGGGCATGTGAGGCGGGTGGGGTAGCGCTCGCATTCGGCCGCGTCTTCGGCGACACTCGGGCGCATTGTCAGCGGAGGGGGCCATGCGTCGCTTTATCAACATGAACCGTCACATCAGCATGAAGCGGATCACCCGCTACCGGCTGCTGTGGGACGCCAAGGACAATGTGGGCGGGGCGCAGATCTGGATCGAGGGCAAGGACGAGCCCATCGAAAGCCTGTTCGACGCCACCGAGTTGCTGGCAATCTCGGCCGTGCTGAGCCACGGACCAGCATCCTACGATCCGGACACCGGCCGCATCTTCACCGATGAGGTCGAAATCTAGCTGTAAGCCGCCGTCGCCTTGATCTCCACGGCGATCCCCGGCAGCGCCAGTTCCACCACGCCGATCGCCGTCCACGACGGGAACGGCTCGGTGATGTATTTCGCCTTCACCTTCATGAACGTGCCGAGATTCGCCTGCAGGCCTACATGGAAGGTGTGCAGGTCGACGATGTTGTCGAACGACAGGCCGGCCTCGTGGAGAATCTGCCCGATCAGGTCGAAGGCGCGCGCGAATTGCTCCTCCAGGTCGTCGATGGCGTTGCCGTCCGGGCCGACGCCGATCTGGCCCGACAGGATCAGCAGGTCGCCGACGCGGGTCGCCGGGGCGAACTGGAACGCCTCGTAGCTTCCCCGCATGCTGTCGGGAATGATGGGTTTGCCGACCATTGAACAATCTCCCCTGGAATTTCCGTTCACGATTGACTTTTGTTGTCCATGGCCTAGTTTGCCAAGGAAACCGGCGCTTACCATAGCAAGCCGGGGTGGCGATAAATATGGAATTTGGCCCTACCGGGCCGTAGACTGCCGCGCGAAGCAGGGTGGAGAGGGAAGACCCACGCCGGCTTTTCCAGACATTGGCAGAGGGAAGCGGAGCATTCCCCGGAACGTGGAGAAGACGATGGCGGATGCAGCGCTCGAGCAGGCGGCGACCAACCCGAAAGTTGGGGCCTTCCTCGCCCAGAACCGCAAGAACCTGATCAACAACGAGTGGGTCGACGCCAAAAGCGGCGCCACATTCGACGTGATCAACCCGGCGACAGGCGGCGTCTTCGCCCGCTGCGCGGCGTCCGACAAGGCCGACGTGGACGAGGCGGTCAAGGCCGCGCGCCGCGCCTTCGAGACGCCGGACTGGGCCGCCATGCCGCCGTCCAAGCGCGCGCGGCTGATCTGGAAGCTCGCCGACCTGATCGAGGAGAACCTGGAGGAGCTGGCCGAGCTGGAGACGCTCGACAACGGCAAGCCGTTCTCGCTATCCAAGATGGTCGACGTCATGTCGTCGGCCGAGGCGTTCCGCTACTACGCCGGCTACTGCACCAAGATCGAGGGCAAGACGGTGACGCCGTCGAACCCGTTCCAGCAGTTCCATGCCTATGTGCGCCGTGAGCCGATCGGCGTCTGCGGCCAGATCGTGCCGTGGAACTTCCCGCTGCTGATGGCGTCGTGGAAGCTGGCGCCGGCGCTCGCAACCGGCTGCACCGTCGTCCTGAAGCCCGCCGAGCAGACGCCGCTCACCGCGATCAAGCTGGGCGAGCTCATCGTCGAGGCCGGTTTCCCGGCTGGCGTCGTCAACATCGTCACCGGTTTCGGTCACACCGCGGGCGCGGCGATCTCGTCGCATCCCGACGTCGACAAGGTCGCCTTCACCGGCTCGACCGAGGTGGGGCGTTTAATCGCCGCCTCGGCCGCCCAGAGCAATCTGAAGAAGGTCACGCTGGAGCTGGGCGGCAAGTCGCCGACCATCGTCTTCGCCGACGCCGACATGAAGCGCACCGTGCCCGGCCTCGCCAACGCCGCGTTCTTCAACAGCGGCCAGGTCTGCATCGCTGCCACGCGCCTCTATGTGGAGAAATCGGCGTTCGACGGCGTCGTCGAGGGCCTGACGGCCGCGGCGCAGAGCTTCAAGGTCGGTCCCGGCATGGCCGCCGATACCCGCATGGGTCCGCTGGTGTCGCAGGAACAACACGACAAGGTGTCGTCGATGATCCAGGCCGGCCTGGACGAGGGCGCCGAGATCGCCAGCGGCGGCAAGCGGGTCGGCAATTCGGGCTATTTCATCGAGCCGACCATCCTGGTCAACACCACCCAGACCATGCGCGTCAACCGCGAGGAGATCTTCGGTCCGGTGATCACGGTGCAGCCCGTGGCCGATCTGGACGAGGTCGCGCGGCTCGCCAACGACACCCGTTATGGCCTGGCGGCCAGCATCTGGACCCGCGACATCAGCCGGGCGCACCGGCTGGCGGCGCAGATCCGCGCGGGCAGCGTCTGGATCAACTGCCACGGCGCGTCGGACATGTCGCTGCCGTTCGGCGGCTACAAGGAATCCGGCTGGGGCCGGGAGATGGGCTTTGACGGCATTGAGGCCTATACTGAGGTGAAATCGGTGGCCGTCGCCCTCTGACGGGGATACTCGGCGGGCGGCGCCATTTTTTGAAGGAGTTCGGGGAATGAAGAAGGAATTCGAGACCACGACCTATGAAGTCGTGGCGCCGCACATCGCCAAGATCATGCAGAACCGGCCGGCGCAGCGGAACGCGCAGAACAACCGGCTGACCTACGACATGAACGCCTGCTTCGATCTCGCCGCGCGGGACGAGGACATCAAGGTGGTCCTGTTCGGCGGCGAGGGACCGCACTTCTCGTCCGGCCACGACCTGCGCGGCTTCGGCCCGCGCGAGGACACCGCCATCGGCACCTGGGTGCCCTCGACCGAAGGCGGCGTCCATAGCCGCTACAGCTTCGAGCAGGAAGTGTTCCTGGGCATGTGCCGCCGCTGGCGGGACTTCCCCAAGCCGACCATCGCCATGGTGCAGGGCAAGTGCATCGCCGGCGGCCTGATGCTGGCCTGGGTGTGCGACATCATCATCGCCAGCGACGATGCCGCTTTCATGGACCCGGTCGTCGCGATGGGCGTGTGCGGCGTCGAGTACTTCAACCATCCCTATGAGCTGGGCATTCGCAAGGCCAAGGAGCTGCTGTTTACCGCCGACTGGTGGAGCGCGCAGGAAGCCCACCGTCTCGGCATGGTCAATCATGTGGTGCCGCGGCCGGAGCTGGAGGATTTCAGCCTTGCCATGGCAAAAAGAATTGCGGAAAAACCGGCGTTCGCGCTTAAGTTAACCAAACAGGCGGTAAACGTCGCGCAGGACAATATGGGCCAGAGGTCGACCATGGATACGGTCATTGCCCTGCACCATATGTGCCATGCACATAACTACGAGATGGAAACGCGCGCGGTCCGCCGCGAGGGCGTGCCAGAGAAGTTCAGGGAAGAAATCAAGGCCGCCGAGTAAGTGGCTGCCCCGAAAGGGGAAACGAGGTTCAGAAGGAGTTAGAGATGGTTGCGATTACGCGGGTCAAGGAAAGCGTCTATACGCCGGCCGAGAAGGCGCCCGAGCCCAACCTGGGATCGGAGATCATTCCGAAGGAGCGGTATATCTCCAAGGAATTCATGCAGCTGGAATGGGACCGCATGTGGTCAAAGGTGTGGCTGATCGGCTGCCGCGAGCAGGAGATTCCGGAGACCGGTGACTACCTCACCACGGAAATCGGCAATGAATCGCTGCTGATCGTGCGTGGCGAGGATGGCAAGGCGCGGACGTTCTATAACGTCTGCAACCACCGCGGCAATCAGGTGAAGTTCGACGAGTGCGGCAATTCGCGCACACTCCAGTGCGCCTATCACTTCTGGGAATACGACTTGACCGGCAAGCTGATCAGCGTGCCGGACGAGCAGGACTTCACCCAGGGTTGTCCGAAGGACCAGCTCAGCCTCAAGGCGGTGAAGACCGACACCTGGGGCGGCTTCGTGTGGTTCAATCTGAACCCGGATGCCGAGCCGCTCGCGGACTATCTGGGCATTGTCCCGCAGCACCTCAATCCGTATCACTTCGAGAATATGTCCATGGTGATGAATGTCACGGTGGACTGGGACTGCAACTGGAAGACCTCGGTCGACGCCTTCAACGAGGTCTACCACGTCCAGTGCATCCATCCGGAGCTGTCCTACACCATCGACGACGTGGACGTGCAGATCGACCTGTACGAACGCCACAACCGATATCTGGTGCCGTTCAAGACCTACAGCCCGCGCCTCAATGAAGACCTGCAGGAAGTGCCGGAAGCGCTCGCCGACGAGCTGCGCGCCATCGGGATGGATCCGACCCAGTTCGAGGGCCGGGTGCCTGAAATCCGCCGCGCGGTGCAGGAATACAAGCGCGCCAACGGCGAAAAGCTGGGCATCGACTATTCCGAGTTCAACGACGACCAGCTGTCGGACGACTACCACTACTTCATCTTCCCGAACATCACGATGAACGTGATGGCCGAGTCCATGATGATGTTCCGGCAGCGTCCGCACGAGAGCGACCCGAACAAGATGTATTACGACGTGACCATGTACGTCACGGTTCCCAAGACGGGCAATGCGATTGCCGCCAATTTCATGGGCGACGCGGGTCCGCCGCTTCCGGACCACGAGCACGTCAAGCATGGCGAGCGTTCGCTCGGCCTCGTGCTCGACCAGGACTCGGTCAATCTGCCCCACGTGCAGAAGGGCATGAATTCGTCGGCCTACAAGGGCCTGTGGATCTCCAGCCAGGAGCGCCGCATCCGCCACATGCACAAGACCCTGATGGACTACATCAACGGCGAATACGCCAACGACGCGTAAGCGCCGTTTCACGGTCTGAAAAATTCGGGCGGTCGGCCATCTGGTCGGCCGCACGTTTTTTTGCGACAGTGGTCATGGAACGGAACGGGGAGGCGGTTCATGGGTGTGACCACGCGCATCGAGAAGCCTGGCGGCACGCCAGCGGCCAAGGCGCCCGAGCCCGACATGGGCCATGCGGTCATTCCCAAGGAGCGCTACATCTCGCCCGAGTTCATGCGGCTCGAATGGGCGCGTATGTGGACCAGGGTCTGGCTGGTCGGCTGCCGCGAGGAGGAGATTCCCGACGCTGGTGACTACATCACCACCGAAATCGGTACCGAGAGCCTGCTGATCGTGCGGGGCGAGGACGGCAAGGCGCGGACCTTCTACAATGTCTGCAACCACCGGGGAAACCAGGTCAAGTTCGACCAGTGCGGCAATTCACGCACCCTGCAATGCGCCTACCATTTCTGGGAATACGACCTGACCGGCCGGCTGATCAACGTGCCGGACGAGCAGGATTTCACCCAGGGATGTCCCAAGGACCAGCTCAGTCTCAAAGCGATCCGCACCGAGACGTGGGGTGGCTTCGTCTGGTACACCTTGAACCCGGACGCCGAAGCCCTGCGGGATTATCTGGGCATCATCCCGGAGCATCTCGACCCCTACGAGTTCGAGAAGATGGCGATGGTGATGAACCTCACCATCGACTGGGACTGCAACTGGAAGGCCTCCGTCGATGCCTTCAACGAGTACTATCACACGCCCTGCATTCATCCGGAGCTGTCCTATCTGCATGACGACGTGGATGTGCAGATCGACCTTTACGACAGGCACAGCCGCTACCTGATCCCGTTCCAGCGGCCGGCGCCACGGGTCGGCGAATTGCAGGACGTGCCGGCCATCATGGCCGCCGACATGGTGGCGCTTGGCATGGAACCGGCGGAGTTCCGGGGCAGGGTGGACGAAGTGCGCCGCGCCTTCCAGCGCCGCAAGCGCGAGACGGCGGCCGGATTGGGCTATGACTACAGCCGGCTGGGCGACGACCAGCTGTCGGACGACTACCATTATTTCATCTTCCCCAACATCACGATGAACATCTTCGCCGACCGGCTGATGATGTTCCGCCAGCGGCCCCACGAGACCGACCCGGACAGGATGTATTTCGACCTGTCGATCATGCGGCGCCTGCCGAAGGACGAGGCGCGGCCGCCGGTCCCGGACCACGAACATGTCCGGCATGGCGAGCGGTCGCTGGGACTGGTGCTCGACCAGGATTCGGTCAACCTGCCGCATATCCAGAAGGGCATGCATTCAATGGCCTACAAGGGCCTTTGGATCAGCCACATCGAACGCCGCATCCGGCACATGCACGAAACTTTGATGAATTATATCGCGATATAAAAAAGTCGTGTATGAAGTATTGCCTGATGCCGTGCTTGTCGGCAAAAAGGGCGCACGTCAGCAAGCATCTGGAGTGGTGGAATGGTCGCGGTCATCAGGGTGAAGGAAAGCACGGGCACGCCGGCAGGGAAGATGCCCGAGCCCGAACTCGGCAACGAGATCATCCCGAAGGAGCGCTATGTCTCCAGGGAGTTCATGCAGCTCGAATGGGAGCGGATGTGGACCAAAACCTGGCTGATGGGCTGCCGCGAGGAGGAGATTCCCGACGCCGGCGACTACATCACCACCGAGATCGGCACCGAGAGCCTGCTGATCGTGCGCGGCGAGGACGGCGTGCCGCGGACCTTCTACAACGTCTGCAACCACCGCGGAAACCAGGTCAAGTTTGACAAGATGGGCAATTCCCGGACGCTGCAGTGCGCCTACCATTTCTGGGAATATGACCTGACCGGCAAGCTGGTGAGCGTGCCCGACGAGCAGGACTTCACCCAGGGCTGCCCGAAGGACCAGCTGTCGCTGAAGCCGGTGAAGACCGGCACCTGGGGCGGCTTCGTCTGGTTCAACCTGAACCCGGACGCCGAGCCGCTGCTGGACTATCTGGGGATCATCCCCGAGCACCTCGGCCCGTATCATTTCGAGAAGATGGCGATGGTGATGAACGTCACCATCAACTGGGGCTGCAACTGGAAGACCTCGGTCGACGCCTTCAACGAGGTGTATCACGTCCAGTGCATTCACCCGGAACTGCTCTACGACAATGACGACGTCGACGTGCAGATCGACCTTTACGACAGGCACAACCGCTACCTTGTGCCGTTCCACACCTACAGCCCGCGCCTCGGCGAGGAGTTGGACGAGGTGCCGGAGATCATCGCCAACAGGATGACCGCCCTGGGCATGAATCCGGAGGCGTTCCGCGGCCGTGTCTCGGAGGCGCGCCGCGCCATCCAGGTGTTCAAGCGCGAGAACCAGGAAGCGCTGGGCGTCGACTATTCGGAGCTGAACGACGACCAGCTCACCGACGACTATCACTACTTCATCTTCCCGAACCTGACGCTGAACACCTTCGCCGACCGGATGATGATGTTCCGCCAGCGGCCGCATGAGACCGACCCGAACAAGATGTATTACGACGTCTGGGTCTGGGCGCGGGTGAAGAATGGCCAGAAGCGTCCGCCGCTGCCGGACCACGAGCACGTCAACCACGGCGAACGCTCGCTGGGCCTGGTGCTCGACCAGGATTCGGTCAACCTGCCGCATGTGCAGAAGGGCAACAACTCGTCCGCGTTCAAGGGCTTGTGGATTTCCCACCAGGAGCGCCGCATCCGCCATATGCACAAGACGTTGATGGCCTATATCAACGGTGACTACGCCAACGACGCGTAAGGCAGACGATGACCGACCAGACCGCAGACATTCCGTTTCGCTTCGTTTCCAAGACCACCGACCTGGAGCCGGGCAAGAGCAGGTGCTATCCGCTGGAAGGCCGCAACGTGCTTGTCATCCACATGCCCCATGGCGGCTTCAAGGCCATCGAGAACCTGTGCTCGCACGAGAAGAAGTCCATGGAAGGCGCCCGCATCCGCGCCGGCAAGATCGTCTGCCCGCATCACGGCGCCAATTTCGACCTGGAGACCGGCAAGGCCATGAGCGCGCCGGCGGTGCTGCCGATCACCGTCTATCCGGTGAAGGTCGAGGGCGAGGATGTGTTGGTGCAGCTCATCGAGCCCAAGAAGAAGCCCGGCAATCCCTTCGCCATCCCGGGCGTCGGCGGCTACTTCTGAGCCAGGAAAAATCCCTGCGAAATCAGGATATCCCCTAGAAATCGCTGGCCGCGCGAAACGCGCCGCGGCTAAAGTCGGGTCACCGCCGGTGGGACGGCGGCTGCAAAAGGGGAGAGCGCGCATGGCCAAACCGGTCCGGTTCCATCTGGTGGCGTCCGGCAAGTACCACGACATCAATTTCGCGCGGCTCGAGCTCCTGAAGCTCCTCGCCGAGGACGAGCGCTACCTGGCGAGCGTCTCGGTGGACTACGCCGACACCGCGAGCATCGCGGCCTGCGACGTGCTGATCACCTATACCTGCGACGTTCAGCCCACCGCCGACCAGACCGAGGCGCTGCACCAGTTCCTGCAGCGCGGCGGCAAGTGGTTCGCGCTGCACGGCACCAACTCGGTGCTGCGCTTCGTCGAGGGCGGTGTGGCGACGCCGCGCGATGCGCCGCGCTTCATGGAGATGATCGGCAGCCAGTTCATCGCCCATCCGCCGCTGCAGGACTTCCAGGTCACGGTCACGCCGGGCGAGGAGAACCACCCGCTGGTGAAGGGCATCGACACCTTCACCATCAACGACGAGATCTATTGCGCCGAGTATTACGGCGACAACCGCGTCCTGCTGGAAACCCACTGGCACGGCAAGTGCGACGGGTTCATCGAGGGCGACTGGACCGGCGGCACCGGCCGCCACTACATGCTCTACACCAAGAACTACGGCGCCGGCGAGGTGGTCTACTGCGCCCTCGGCCACTGCCGCGGCAAGTTCGACATGATCCCGATCATGGACGAATGGCCCACCGTCGACCGCTGCGCCTGGGACCAGCCGGTGTTCTACGAAATCCTGCGCCGGGGCATCCGGTATTGCGCGGGGGAGTTGGCGTAAGCCAGATCAGCCGAACTAGATTGTCATCCCGGCGAAAGCCGGGATGACAATTTAATTTGTGGAGAGGGGGAGGCTCACCCCGCCATCTGGCGCTGGAAATCGCCCAGGTCGAAATAGTCCTTCCACTCGTAGATCTCGCCGTTCCTGATGCGGAAGATGCCCATCAGCGGAATGGCGATCTTCTTGCCGCCCATGGTCATGCGGTCGACCCGTTCGGTCATCACCACCTCGCCGTTCTCGGCGATGGCGAGCAGTTCCCAGTTCACGTCCGTCAGCGGGCCCATGGCTTTCAGCATGGCGCGTGAGGCCTCGCGGCCGGTGACCGGGGCCATCGGCACGTTGTGGTAGAAGATGTCCTCGGACATCATGTCGCAGGCCTTGTCGATGTCGTTCTCGTTCCAGGCGGCGATGAAGTCCTTGACGATCTGGGTGTTGCTCATTCGATCCTCCCCGTGAATTGCATTCCTGGGCCTTCTTAGCATATGTTCGGTGATCATAAGTTTGAAGATTTCGTTCATTCCTCAGGGGAGACGGGCATGACCAATACATTGATGAACCGGGTGTCGCGCGACCAGCTGTCGCCCGAGCAGCAGGCCGGCTGGGACCGCTCGAAGGCGATCTGCGAGGACACCACCATCCTCGAGGTGTTCGCCAATTCGCCCAAGGCGTCGAAGATGTTCGGCCAGCACTTCTACAAGGAGCTGTTCTTCGAGGGCGACGTGCCGCGCCGCTACAAGGAGCTGGTGCGCTACCGCCTGTCGCTGATCCATGGCTGCCACTACTGCAACCTGAACAACCGCGCGTCGTCGAAGGAGGCCGGCCTGACCGAGGCCGAGCTCGACGCCATGGAGGACTACGAGAACGGCCCGTTCTCCGGCGCCGACAAGGCCGCCATCGCGCTGGCCGAGCAGCTCGCGCTGACCAACATGGGCGGGTCGCTGACACCGGCGCTCTATGCCCGCCTGAAGGAGCACTTCACCGACGGCGACATCGTCGAGCTGTCCATGGTCGGCGCCATCCTCGGCGGCATGAACAAGATGGCCTTCGTGCTCGACCTGGTCGCCAAGGAGGAATACTGCCCCTTCGTTCCGCAGCGCGCGGCCGAGTAGTCCGCTACTTTTTCGTCATTACGGGCAGTCGCGGCGATTCCGCTACTGTGCAAAACGCCCATTTCATCATGTCCCTGAGCTTGTAGAAGGGCCCCGCATCGGCGTTCATGCAAGGCCCTTCGACAAGCTCAGGGAAACGGATATTTTGATACCTGCATCAGCGCCGCCGCGGAGCCGGATATTCACGCCAGTCATGATCCCAGCCGTCTGCCCGTCCTGAAGCTCGCGCTTCGGGCGTACCGGCGCAGCTGGCGTGCGCTGCCGGTGCTGGCGCGTTTTGCGGCCATGCCGTTCGTGATGCTGCTGATCGTCGAGGGCGGCTTCCGCCACGCGGCGTACGTGGCCGAAACCTGGGTCGACGTCACCCTTCTCGACAGCCTGATGAGGGTGCTGGATGCCACCATCCTGACGCCGCTGAGCGTGGCGGCCTACCGGCTGTTCATGTTCGGGCAGGGGGCGGTGCGCGCCGATACGGTAGACGAGTTCCCGCCGGGCACCGTGGCCGTGTTCGGCTTGTCCGTGGTGTTCGCGATCGGACTGCTGCCGTTCGGCGACATGCTGACCCTGATGGAGCATGAGGCAGCGCTGCTGCCCGGCGTCGCGCTGGCCTATCACGCCTTCGTCGCTGCCGGTGTCGTCTTCGCCCTCCTGCTCGTCGTCAGGCTGGGCTTCCTGTTCAACCACGCGATCCAGGGCCGCGACCTCAACATCAGTCTGGCGTGGCGCCAGACGAGCGGGAATGGCTGGCGCATGCTCGGCCTGCTGCTGCTGGCGCAGTTGCCGGTGGCGGCCTTGATGCTGCTGGCCGAGTCGTTCGCGTTGGAGCCGCTGGGCAGCGAGATCGATTTCGGCACCTGGTACGGCTGGGCCGGGCTGCTCGGCATCGTGCTGTGCGTCGTGCTGACCGACATCCTGCTGGTGGCCGCCGCCACGTTCGCCTATGGACACCTGACCGGTTTCCCGCTTCCGGGCGCGCGGGGCGACCTGCCGGTACAGCCGTCGCTGCCGTTCGATGCGCCGCTCTGACGTTTTCCGCCGCGGCTTTCGGACGGCAATGCGATTCCGCCTTGCCCGAAAGCGCTTTAGCGCGGCATCCGCAGGATCGGCTTGATCGTGCGGCCTTCCAGGCTGTCGGCGACGGCCTCGTTGATCTGGTCCAGCTCGTAGAACGTCACCAGCCGGTCGATCGGCAGCAGTCCGTCCTGGAACAGCTCCACGAGATGCGGGATGAATGCGTCGATCTGGCTTTCGCCCTCGATCAGGCCGCGGATACGGATGCCCTTGCCCAGCAGGTTGCCAAGGTCGATCGACGCCGTGCTGCCGGGCGGCGGCGCGCCGATGAGGCCGCAGGTGCCGCGCGGGGCAAGGCAGGCGACCGCCTGCTCGAACACGCTCGGAATGCCGGTGCATTCCAGCGTGTGAAGCGCACCCGTGCCGGTCAGCCGCATGATTTCGGCGACCGCGTCTGTAGCCGTCGGATCGATGCCGTGATGGGCGCCCAGGCTCAGCGCCATGTCGCGGCGGGCGGCGACCGGGTCGACGGCGATGATCGGCTCGCAGCCGATCAGATTGGCGGCCATGATCGCCGACAGGCCGACGGTGCCCGCGCCGAAGATCACCAGCGCCTCGCCGGGCAGCGGCTCCAGCCCGTTCATCACCGAACCTGCGCCGGTCTGCACGCCGCAGCCCAGCGGGCCCAGCAGCTCCAGCGGCACGTCCTGGCGCACTTTCACCACGTTGATCTGGTTGGCGAGCGCGTGGCTGGCGAAGGACGACTGGCTGAAGAAGTTGCCGAACAGCGGCTCGCCGCCCCGCGTCAGCGTCGGCGAGCCGTCGGGCCGCCGGCCGCTGGCGTTGTGGGCGCCGAACTGGTGGCAGTAATAGGGGGCGCCCGCGTCGCAGCTCGCGCAGGTGCCGCAGGAACCGTAGGACAGCACCACGTGGTCGCCGGCACGGACCTTCCTGACCGCGGAGCCGACCGCCTCGACCACGCCGGCGCCCTCATGCCCCAGCACGGCGGGTCGCGGCATCAGGTCGCGGAAGAACATGTCGGTGTGACACACACCGGTGGCGACCAGGCGCACCAGCACCTCGTCGGGGCGCGGATCATCCAGGTCGACTTGCTCGATGGCGAAGGGCTGGCCCGGCCCTTGCGCGATGGCGGCGGTGATCTTCATGCGGTGATTGTCCCGTCTCTCGGTCGTCGCCCATGGATACCACGCGGCCATGCGGCTTGACTGCCTTTTTGCGCGGCCATAGCGTCATTGGCGAGGCCATGGGAGCCTGAAATGGGGAGGACACGATGGATGCCATAGCGGGCGCGCCGGGCGACCGGTCCCTGGCCAGCGTGGAGGTTCAGGAGAACCCCTACGAGTATTACGACGTGCTGCGCGAGCAGGCGCCGGTCTACTACGACCCGATTCTCAAGATTTACATCATCAGCCGCTACGACCTGCTGATGGAGGCGATCCGCAACACCGACGTGTACTCCAACATCGGCAGCCAGGCGCCGGCCGAGATGCGTGCGCCGCCGCCCGAGGTGAAAGAGATCGAGAAGCGCGGCTGGCCCAAGGTCAACACCATGGTGACCAACGATCCGCCCAGCCACACGCGCTATCGCAGGATGGTGGACTACGCGTTCACGCCCAGGCGGGTGCGGGCCATGAAGCCCTATATGGACGAGATCGCCAACATGCTGATCGATGGCTTCATCGATCGCGGGCAGGTGGAACTGATCCACGAGTTCGCCGTGCCGGTCCCGCTGTTCGTCATCGCCGACCAGCTCGGCGTGCCGCGTTCGGACGCGCCCAGGTTCAAGATCTGGTCGGACGCGTCTGTTGCGCCGCTGGGCCTGATGCTGACCGACGACGAGTGGATCGACAGCGCCACCAAACTGCTGGAGTTCCAAAACTATTTCGTCAATGCCCTCGACGAGCGCCGGGCCCAGCCCCGCGACGACCTGCTGTCGGCGCTGCTGGAAGTCCGGGACGACGACGGCAAGCCGCTCGACAATGGCGAGCTGCTGTCGATCATCTCGCAGGTGCTGGTGGCCGGCAACGAAACCACCACCAACTCGATCGCCGCCGGCATGACCCTGCTGATCGACAATCCGGAACAGCAGCGCCTGCTGCGCGAGGATCCGTCGCGCATCCCGACCTTCGTCGAGGAGACGCTGCGGCTCGAGTCCGCGGTGCAGGGCCTGTTCCGGATCGTGAAGCAGGACACCGAGCTGGGCGGCTATGCCATCCCCAAGGGCGCGCGGGTCATGCTGCGCTACGCGGCGGCCAACCGGGACGGCGCCAAGTTCGCCTGTCCACACCAGCTCGACGTCGAGCGCGGCAATGCCGGCGCGCATCTGGCGTTCGGCGCAGGCATCCACCATTGCCTGGGCGCCCAGCTTGCCCGCTACGAGATGATCGCCTCGTTCGAAGCGATCCTCGCGCGGCTCGACAATCTGGCCTATGCGCCGGCCGGCAACAGCTTCGAGCACCACCCGCATCTCTGCCTGCGCGGGCTGAAGCAGTTGTGGATCACATTCGACAGGAAGGGATGAGTATTTGAAAGCCGCCGTTTTCCACGAGGTAGGCAAGCCTCTGTCCATCGAGACCGTTGCTGATCCCGCGCCGCAGACCGGCGAGGCGGTGATCCGCGTCCGGCATTGCGGCGTCTGCGGCACCGACCTGCACGCCACCGAGGATCATGGCCGCAAATCGGGCATGGTGATGGGCCACGAGTTCTGCGGCGAGATCGTCGCCCTCGGCAAGGACACGCCGCCCGGCTGGAAGGAAGGCGACCGGCTGACCTCGCTGCCGTTCATCGGTTGTGGCAGGTGCGCCAAGTGCCTGCTCGGCAAGCCTTGGCAATGCGCCACCAGGCTGATCATCGGCCTGGGTGACGTCGGCGGCGGCTTCGCCGAGTACACCCGCGTGCACCTGAACTCGGCCGTCCGGCTGCCCGATTCGGTGAGCTGGAAGGCAGGGGCGCTGACCGAGCCGCTGGCGGTTTCGCTGCACGGCGTGCGCGCCATCGGCAACGGCCTGGCCGGCAAGAACGTGCTGGTGATCGGCGCCGGACCCATCGGCCTGACCACGACGCTGTGGTGCAGCTTCTTCGGCGCGCGCCATGTCATCGTCAGCGAGCTGGACCCGGGAAGGGCGCAGATGGCGCTGCGCTACGGCGCAACCGGCCTGGTCGACGCCACCGGGGACATAGGCGCCCAGTTCCGCGAGCTGACCGGCGCCGCGCCTGAGCTGATCATGGAATGCGTCGGCGTACCCGGCATGATCGCCAAATGCACCGAGCTGGCGCCATATGGCGGCGAGATCATCGTCGTCGGCTTCTGTGCCCAGCCCGACACTTTCATGCCGGCCTTCGCCATGGCCAAGGAACTGTCGATGAAGTTCGTCATCGCCCAGGACAAGTCCGACTTCCAGTTCGTCGTCGACATGCTGGCTGCGGGCCGCATCGACGTGGAAGGCCTGGTGACCGACGTGCTCAGCTTCGAGCAGTTCCCCGCCGCGTTCGAGGCGCTGCGCAAGCCCACCAGCCAGTGCAAGATCCTGCTGGCTCCCTGAACCAACGAGGCACGACATGCGCGAAAACAGCCTGAAGACCCTCTGGGCGCAGGGGAAAGCGGCCACCAACTGCTGGATCGCGTCCGACAGCGCCTATGTGGCCGAGTCCATGGCCAGCCAGGGCTGGGACACGCTGACCATCGACATGCAGCACGGCCTGATCGGCATCACCGAGATGCACGCCATGCTGACGGCGGTCTCCGGCTATCCGGTCACGCCGCTGGTCCGGGTGCCGTGGAACGAGCCGGGCGTGATCATGAAGGCGCTCGACGCCGGCGCCTACGGCGTGATCTGCCCCATGGTCAACAGCCGCGACGAATGCGAGCGCTTCGTCGGCGCCTGCCGTTATGCGCCGGACGGCTACCGCAGCGTCGGTCCCAACCGGGCGATCCTCTATGGCGGCCCGGACTATATGAAGAAGGCCAACGAGACGCTGCTGACGTTCGCCATGATCGAGACCAGGGAAGCCCTCGGCAACCTCGAGGACATCTGCGGCACGCCCGGCCTCGACGCACTGCTGATCGGCCCGTCCGACCTGGGCCTGTCGCTGGGCGGCGAGCCGCGCCTCAACCAGACCAATCCCGTGGTGGTCGAGGCCATCGACCACATCCTGGCGACCGCCACGCGCCACGGCCTGCGCACCGCCATCGTCAACAACACGGCTGACTATTCGAAGCAGATGATCGCCAAGGGCTTCGACCTGGTGACGGTGACGTCCGACATGGGGCTGGTGCGCGCGGGAATCGACCTGGTCCGCGAGATGCGGGGTTAAGCCTCGGGCAGATCGGGCAGTTCCTTCAGCAGGCTGCCGTCGATGATATCGGGCAGGAACTGGACGCCCGGCAGCAGTCTGGCGGTGACCATCTCCTGCTGCACCCGTTCCATCCGTACCGGGTCCATCTGCCCGAACGGCACGTCGCCGCCGGGGCCGAACACCAGCGGTTCCATGGCGTTCAGCTGCTCCCTCTGGTGGCCGGCATCCAGTGTGGGATAGCGCGAGACCAGCAGCTTCACCGTGGCGTCATTGTTGGCGAAGGCCGTGCGCCAGCCTTCCCGGGCACCGTCGAGGAACCGCACCAGCGCCTTGCGCCGCGTGGCCAGCACCTTGTCGGTGGTGAACAGGCAGTCCGACGGCATGGCGACGCCGTAGTCCGATGGACTGAGAATCTGCAGTTCCGCGTCGGGATAGCCTTCCTTGCGCAGCAGGATCAGCTCGTTGGTGGTGGTGACCTGGCTCAGCACGGTGCGGTCCTGCAGGAAGCCGGTCAGGGTGCCATCCTGTTTGATCACCTTGAAGTCGCCGAGGGTCATGCCCTGCTTCATGGCCATGGCGGTGAACTCGGCCTCATCGCCGCCCAGCCACAGGCCGACGGGCCTGCCGGCGAGCTGGCGCAGCGAGACGACCCGGTTTTCGGCCTTCAGCACGAAGCGGAAGATGCTGTCCTGCAGCGGCAGGGCGATGATCTTCACCGGCACCGACTTGGCGCGGGCGACGAACATCAGGCTGGACGGGCCGATGCCGATGTCGGCGGCGCCGGTCGCCACCTTGGCCAGCGCCGGATGGTCCGGGCCGCCCGGGACGATGGCCACGTCGAGGCCGCGCTGGCTGAACAGCCCCAGCTCCCTGGCGACGATGTAGCCGGCGAACTCGGCCTGCGGCAGCCATTCCAGATGCAGCACCAGCTTCTCCGGGACGGCCGGCGGCAGCGCGCCGGCGATTCCCGGGATCGCCAGGCCCGCCACGGCGGCGAAACCGCCGCGCAAAACGGTCCGGCGGCTGGGCCCGCTCACTTGATGATCCCGGGATGGACGTTGAGAAGCTGGAACAGGCCGGACTTGTCGTCGGTCCAGACAAGGTCGCGGTCGGGCGCCAGCCGCGTCCAGCCGGGGCGCGCCAGCACCGGGGCGAGGGTTGCCGGGTCGCGCGCGATCGCCACCCAGCGGCTGGAATGGATGACGGGGTCGTTTACCTTGTCGAAGCGCCCGATGGCGGAGAAGCCGCGATGCTCGGCCAGGGCCGCCAGCACCGGATTCAGGTTCACGAACTTGTTGGAGATGTTGACCGCCACCATGCCGTCCGGCTTCAGCTTGCTGAAATAGATGTCGAACGCCTCCAGGGTCAGCAGGTGCATGGGAATCGCATCGGAACTGAAGGCGTCGAGCACGATCAGGTCGAAGCGCTGGTTCTCCCGCGCCAGCAGCAGGCGTCCGTCGCCGGTCAGCACCCGCGCGTCCGGGCGGCAGTCGGCAAGGAACGAGAAGAATCGCGGGTTGCGCGCCATCTCGACCACGACCGGGTTGATCTCGAAGAACGTCCAGCGCGCCTCTGGCGGGCCGGAGCAGGCAACGGTGCCGGCGCCCAGGCCGATGGCGGCGATATCATTCGCGCGGCCCTGGGCGGTGCGCACGGCGATGACGTCGCCGTAGGGGCCGCGCGCGCCGTAATAGCTGGTCAGCTCGCGGCGCTTGTCCGGCGCACGGAGCTGTCCGCCATGGGAGGTCGATCCGTTCACCATCAGGATCATGTCGTGCGGCGCGTCGTAGAGCACCTTGACCACGCCGAAGAAGTTGCGCTGCTGGTCGAGCGGCGGAAACGCCAGGGTGGGCGCGAGGCTGATGATGAAGGCAACCGCCAACCCGGCGGCGAACCGCACCGGCGATCCCGCTATGAGCACCAGTCCCACCGCGAATGCCAGCCCGATCAGTCCGGTCACCATCCTCATATGGTCCGTGGGCGTGAACAGCAGCACGGCCGCGGCAACAAGTCCGGCGGCGAGCGGGATGCCGAGGTCGCGCAGCCAGTGCGGTTTGCCGGGTGCCGCGGGTGGCCGTAGCGCGATGGCCAGCACCAGCGCCAGCGGATATTCGGTGACGTCGCTGAACACATTCGGCGCGACCAGCGCGTTGAACGTGCCGCCGAGCAGCCCGCCCAGCGCGATCATCAGGTAGAACTCGCTGGAGCGTTCCGCCCCCGGACGGATGTCGGCCAGCCTCGCATGGCAGATATAGGCCGAGAGAAACAGCAGCAGCACCATGGCGGCTACCTCGTCCCACGCACGGATAAGCTGCTCGCCGCCGAACGTGGTGATGATCACCGGCGCGAGCACCACCGGCTGGATCAGCAGGACGAGGCGCATGGGCAGGATGCGCCACCGGGCGAAGGCCAGCACGAAGGTCAGGAGGTAGAGCGCCAGCGGCACCACCCAGAACAGCGGTCCCGCAGCGATGTCGGTGGTGATCCGGGTCGTGGTGCCCGACAGCAGGCTGGACGGAACGGCGGCGAGCAGCAGCCACATCCAGCGCCTGCCGGCCGAAGGGGCAGGGGCGGTGTCCGTCACGGGCACCCCGGCCTGGGCCGCCGGGCGTCCTAGGACGATGCAGCCAACGATGATCGCGGCGAACAGCCCGCAGCCGATCGTCCACAGCGTCGCCTGCTCCCTCAGCCCGATATGGGGCTCGATCAGCACCGGATAGGCGAGCAGGGCGCCGAGGCCGCCCACATTGCTGGCGGCATAGAGGAAATAGGGGTCGCGGGCGTTCCGGTGGCCGGTGCGCGAAAACCAGTGCTGCGCCAGCGGCGCGGTGGCTGACAGCGCGAACAGCGGCAGGCCGGCGCCCACCGTCAGCATGAACACCACCTGCAGCACCGGTAAATGCGCCAGCCCGGAGGGAGCGGCGGGCAGGGCGGGCGGCAGCGCGATCGCCGCTAATGCCAGCAGCGCCACATGGATGCCGGCCTGGACGCGGAACGGCGCCCAGCGGGTCAGCAGGAAGCAGTAGGAATACCCCAGCAGAAGGACGGCCTGATAGAACATCAGCGCCGTCACCCAGGTCGCCGGCGTGCCGCCCATCAGCGGCAGGATGGCCTTGGGGAACATGGGCTCGAGCCAGAAGATCAGCACGGCGCTGAGGAAGATGGCCGCCGTGTAGACCACGGAGACCAGCAGGCCCGGCATGCGGTCCGTCTTCAAGGCGCCCCCAATTCCGACGGTAGCCGTCAGATGCTCAGCAGCACCTTGGCGATGACGTCGCGCTGGATCTCGTTGGAGCCGCCATAGATGGTCGAGGCGCGCCCGTACAGGAAGTCGAACATGGCGCCGCCCGCCTCGGCCGGCCCGACCGGCGGCTCGTTGGAGCCTTTCTTGTCGCGGAAGCCATCATACGGGAAGCTGTAGTAGCCGGCGATCTCGATGAACAGCTCGGACATGCTCTGCTGCAGCTGGGTCGCGGCCACCTTCATCATGTTGGCCTCGGTGCCCGGCGCGTGGTCGGTCTTCTGGCCCGACAGGAAGCGCAGCTCGGAGTATTCCAGCGCCATCAGCGCCACCTCGGTCTCGGCGAGACGCGTCTGGTAGCCGGGCTCGTCGGCGAGGCGGCCGCCATGCATGTCGGTGGCCGATGCCAGCTTGCGGATGCGGCGCAGCGTGTGCTTCTTGTGGCCGACCTGGGCGATGCCGTTGCGCTCGTTGACCAGCAGGAACTTGGCGTAGGTCCAGCCCTCGTTTTCCTTGCCGATCAGGTTTTTCTTCGGCGCCCGCACGTCGGTGAAGAACACCTGGTTCACCGTGTGGTCGCCGTTGATGATGATGATCGGGCTGACCTCGATGCCCGGCGTCTTCATGTCGATCAGCAGGAAGCTGATGCCATCCTGCTTCTTGCCGGTGTCGTCGGTGCGCACCAGGCAGAAGATCCAGTCGGCGTCATGGGCGCCGGTGGTCCAGATCTTCGAGCCGTTGACGATGTAGTCGTCGCCGTCGCTGACCGCCCTGGTCTTGAGCGAGGCAAGATCGGAGCCCGAGCCGGGTTCGGAATAGCCCTGGCACCACCAGTCCTCGCCGCTCAGGATGCGCGGCAGGAAGTGGCGCTTCTGCTCCTCGTTGCCGTAGGTATAGATCACCGGGCCGACCATCTTGAGGCCAAAGGCGGGCAGGTCGGGCGCGCCGGCCAGCGCCATCTCGTTGGCATAGATGTAGCGCTGGGTCGATGTCCAGCCGGGACCGCCATATTCGACCGGCCAGGCGGGCGCGATCCAGCCCTTGGCGGCAAGGATCTTCTGCCAGCGCAGCAGGTCGGGCTTGTAGAGCTTTTCGCCGGCCTCGACCTTGGCGCGCAGGTCGGCGGGGAAATTCGCCGCCATCCACGCCCGAACCTCGTTCTGGAAGGCAATTTCCTCGGGCGTGAACGACAGATCCATGGTCTTTCCCCGTTTTTCCTTCTGGCCGCGTTTCTGGCTTAGGCCGCGGCGCTGAACTGCTTCAGGTGATGATCCACATTCCCGAACAGGATGTCGATCATGGTCAGGCGCTTGAAATAGTGGCCCACCGACAGCTCGTCGGTCATGCCCATGCCGCCATGCAGCTGAACGGCCTGCTGGCCGACGAAGCGGCCGCTCTTGCCGATTTGCACCTTGGCGCCCGAGACCGCCTTGCGGCGCTCGACCGGGTCGGCGCTGTCGACCTTGAGGGCGGCGACGAGAGCCATGGACTTGGCCTGCTCGTATTCCATCATCATGTCGGCCATGCGGTGGCGCAGCACCTGGAACTTGGCGATGGGCTGGCCGAACTGCTCGCGGGTCTTGGTGTATTCGACGGTGGTGTCGAGCAGCACCTTCATGGCGCCGACCGCCTCGGCGCACAGCGCGGTGATGGCGTCGTCGGACACCTTCTCGAGGATGGAAAGGCCCTTGCCCTCTTCGCCCAGCAGCGCGTTGGCGCCGACCCTGACGCTGTTGAGGAACAGTTCGGCGGCGCGGGAGCCGTCGACGGTCGGATAGGCGCGGCGCTCCAGGCCGGCGGCGCCGCGGTCGATGATGAACAGGCTGATGCCGCTCTTGTCGCGGCGGTCGCCCGAGGTGCGGGCCGAGACGATGATCTTGTCGGCGCTGTCGCCATGCAGCACCACGGCCTTGTGTCCGTCGATGACCCAGCCGTCGCCGTCCTTGCGGGCGGTGGTCGCCACGTCGAACAGGTCGAAGCGGGCCTGGGGCTCGGCATAGCCGACCGCCAGCAGCAGATTGCCCTCGATGATCTCGCCGATCAGGTCGTCACGGCCACCGGCGGCCGTCAGCGCGCCGCCGCCCATCACCACGGTGGTCAGGTAGGGCTCGAGCAGCAGGCCGCGGCCGAAGGCCTCCATCAGCACGTTGGTGTCGACCGCCGTGCCGCCCAGGCCGCCCTGGTCCTCGTTGAACGGTAGCGCCAGCCAGCCGAGCTCGGCCATCTGCTTCCAGTAGGCGCGGCTGAAGCCTTCTTCGGAGGCGCGCATCTTGCGCAGGTTGTCGGCGCCGCAATTGGCGTCCACGAAGCGCTCGGCGCTGTCGCGCAGCATGACTTGTTCATCGGAATAGGACAGGTCCATCCTTCGGCGATCCTCTTGATTTGTATCCGGCAGGTCGGTTCGGCTGTCGTTTTTGCGCCATTTCCCGTCGTCAGGCAAGGGCTTGTCATGAGACTGCGGTTGCGCGGACGGCGAAAATTGTGGTTGTTCTGATTCTGCGCCCCCATGCGGCGCGGGGAGCCGCTTTGGGGCGGATTGGACCGATGGTCGATGGTGTCGTGAAACAGGGATCCACAGGGTGGTGGAAGGCCGCGCCGGTCTTGCCGGCGGCGGTGCTCGCCGGGCTTGTCGCCACCCACGCTCTGCATCCCGCCCACGCCGTGCTCATCGCCGTCGCCGGCTTGCCCGCCATCTACTTCTACTGGCAGGCGATGACGCGCCGCGACGCCTCGTCGTTCAAGGCGCCGCCCGAGGCGCAGGTGTCAGCGTCCGGTATGTCCTACGCCCAGTCGGTGATCGACGTGATCCCCGACGCGCTGGTCCTGCTGGACGGTAGCCGGCGGGTGGTCGAGGCCAATTCCGCGGCGCGGGAGCTATTCGGCGTCAGGCTGGTAGGCCGGGACTTTTCCCAGGTGCTGCGCCATCCGTCCGCCGTCGACGCCATGGACCGGGTGCTGATGAGCGGCGCGGTATCCCGCGAGGAGATCACGCTGCTCAGTCCCGGCGAACGCCACTTCATGCTGGCGGCGTTGCCGATCGCCGGGCTGGGCGCGGGCGGCGACGCGGCGCCCGCCATGGCGATCGCCCTGCACGAGATCACCGCGCTCAAGCGCTCCGAGCAGCTCCGCGCGGATTTCGTGGCCAATGCCAGCCACGAATTGCGAACGCCGCTCGCCAGTGTCATCGGCTTCATCGAGACCCTGCAGGGACCGGCCAAAGGCGATCCGGCGGCCCAGGAGAGGTTCCTGGAGATCATGGCGCAGGAGTCGGCGCGCATGGCACGGCTGATCGACGACCTACTGTCGCTGTCGCGAATCGAGCTGGACGAACATGTGGTGCCGTCGGACAGCGTCGACCTGTCGCACGTGGTCGACGGCGTGGTCGAGGCGCTGTCGCTGGCCGCGCGTGACCGCGAGATCACGATCGCCGTGGACCTCGATGCCGGCATGCCGGCTGTGATCGGCGACGCCGACCAGCTCACCCAGGTATTTCAGAACCTCATCGACAACGCCATCAAGTACGGCCGCGCGGGCAGCACCATCCGGATCGGCGGCAAGATGATTGAACGGCTGCCCGAGACCGGCGGCCCGGGTGTGGCCGTCAAGGTGGCCAACGAGGGTGAGGGCATCGCCCGCGAGCATCTGCCGCGGCTCACCGACCGGTTCTACCGTGTCGACCCGGCGCGCTCGCGGCAGAAGGGCGGCACCGGCCTGGGCCTCGCCATCGTCAAGCACATCGTCAACCGGCACCGGGGGCGGATGGTGTTCGAGAGCGAGCTGGGAGTCGGCACCACCGTCACCGTCTACCTGCCGGCACGCGCCGAGGACCAGAGCGGAAAATAGATATTTTTCAACGGGTTAAGTTATTGTAACAAAACTGTAACACGATTGTCTTATTGGTTTCACCGCCGCTCCTTAGGTTCCGGGCACGGGCGGCGGGCAGCCGCGCCCACGGACGCCGCCCACCCTCAACTGATGATCGGAGAAACATCGTGTTGAAAACGACTCTTTTCGGACTGGCGGCCATCGCGGTCATCGGCGCCGGCGCTCCCGGCGTGGCCTTTGCGCGCGACCAGGTACAGATCGCCGGTTCGTCCACCGTGCTGCCCTTCGCGACCGTCGTCGCCGAACAGTTCGGCAAGGCGGGCAAGTTCAAGTCTCCGGTTGTCGAATCCGGCGGTTCGTCGGCGGGCCTCAAGAAGTTCTGCGAAGGCGTGGGACCCAACTTTATCGATATCGCCAACTCGTCGCGGCCGATCAAGAAGGCCGAGATCGATGCCTGCCACGGCGCCGGCGTGACCGGCATCATCGAGGTCAAGTTCGGCTATGACGGCATCGTGCTCGCGACGCCGGTAAAGAAGCCGAACTTCGCGTTCGAGCCCAAGGACGTCTACCTGGCGCTGGCCGCCAACGTTCCGGTGAAGGGCAAGCTCGTGCCCAATCCCTACAAGACCTGGGACCAGGTGAACCCCAAGTTCCCCAAGCACAAGATCGTCGCCTTCATTCCCGGCGAGAAGCACGGCACCCGCGAGGTGTTCGAGGAGAAGCTGCTGACGAAGGGCTGCGAAACCTTCCCGGAGGTCGAGGCCATCGCCGACAAGGACGCCAAGAAGAAGGCCTGCACCCAGGTCCGCAAGGATGGACTCGTCACCGACATCGACGGCGACTACACGGAGACGCTGGCGCGCCTGAAGTCCGAGCCCGACGGGGTTGGCGTCTTCGGCCTCAGCTTCTACGAGCAGAACGTCGACAAGGTCCAGGTTGCCACCGTCAGCGGCGTCAAGCCGTCGGTCGAATCCATCTCCGATGGCACGTATCCGGTGTCCCGGCCGCTGTACTTCTACGTCAAGAAGACACACCTGGCCGCCATTCCGGGCCTGAAGGACTACGTCGCCTTCTTCCTCAGCGAGGACATGATCGGTGACGACGGCATGCTGGCCGAGAAGGGCCTCATCCCCGCGCCGGCCAAGCAGCGCGACCAGTTCCGCGCCGCGTGGAAGGCCGGCAAGATGATCGACTAAGGCCGTCCCGCGCGGAAGCGGCCCATGCCGCTTTCGGGCGCGCTCGGCGCAACGCCCTCCCATAGCGAGCGCACATGTCCTTATCCATCCTGGTCTTTCTGACCGCCGGCCTGACCTTCGCCGCCTATATGAGCGGGGTGTTCAGGGTCCGGGCGGTCAGCGGCGGCAATCTCAGCACGCTGCATTCCCGTCCCACCTATTACGGCGCCTATGTGGCACTCATCGTCGGCCTGGCGGCGCTGTGCGTCATGATCCTGTGGCTGGTCGGCGAGAACATCCTCATTCGCGGCATCATCGTCGACGGTCTGCCCGAGGCGGTCCGCAATGGCCCGCCCGCCGAGATGGAGCTGGCCCTCGGCCAGATCGCCAATGCGGCCAAGGCCGGCGACGCCTTCGGCGCCGAGCCCTATGTCAGCCAGCTCGCGGCTACCTACAACGCGGTGTCGGCCAGCAGCCGGCTCTACATGACGATCGCCATGTTCGTCGCGGCTGCCGGCGGCTTCGCCGTCGCCTACAGCCAGGTGAAGCCCGAGACTCGCGCCCGCAATCGGGTGGAGACGGTGATCAAGGCGGTGTTGTTCCTGTGCTCTTGCGTGGCGGTGCTGACGACCCTGGGCATCGTGCTGTCGATGCTGTTCGAATCCGTGCACTTCTTCTCCATGGTCAACCCGGCCGACTTCTTCTTCGGCCTGACCTGGGATCCGCGCTTCTCGGCGGCAGGCAGCGGCGGCGAAGCGGGACAGTTCGGCCTGATCCCGGTGCTTTGGGGCACCATCTTCATCACCCTGCTGTCCATGCTGGTGGCGGTGCCGATCGGGCTGATGTCGGCGATCTACCTGGCCGAATACGCCGGCCCACGGTTCCGGGCGACGGCTAAGCCGCTGCTGGAGATCCTGGCGGGCATTCCCACCGTGGTCTACGGCTTCTTCGCCCTGGTCACGGTCGGCCCGTTCCTGCGCGACTTCGGCGGCACCATCGGCCTCGACATCGATGCCCGCAGCGCGCTGACCGCGGGCATCGTCATGGGCATCATGATCATCCCGTTCGTCTCGTCGCTATCGGACGACGTCATCAACGCCGTGCCCCAGTCGCTGCGCGACGGTTCGGCGGCGCTGGGCGCGACCAAGTCGGAGACCATCCGCAAGGTGGTGCTGCCAGCGGCGCTCCCGGGCATCGTCGGCTCGATCATCCTGGCCGTCTCCCGCGCCGTCGGCGAGACGATGATCGTGGTGATGGCCGCCGGCGTCGCCGCCAACCTCACCGCCAATCCCTTCGAGGCCGTCACCACTGTCACCGTGAAGATCGTCAGCCAGCTCACCGGCGACCATGAGTTCACCAGCCCTCAGACGCTGGTGGCCTTCGCGCTGGGCATGACCCTGTTCGTCATCACCCTGGGATTGAACATCTACGCGCTGCACATCGTCAGAAAGTACAGGGAACAATATGACTGACGCATCGACGGCGAAGGCGTACTTCCAGTCGGAGGCAGCCGCCAAGCTGGTGCGCAAGCGCTATGCCGCCGAGAGGCGATTCCGCTTCTACGGCATGGCCATGATCGCCGTGGCCATGTTCTTCCTCGCGGTGCTGTTCTACACCATCATCAGCGGCGGCATCATGGGCTTCCAGACCACCAGCATTAAGGTGCCGGTGCCGCTGACCGCCGAGTCACTCGGTGTGGAGCAGGGTGCCACACCCGAGCAGCTCCGCGACATCGGCGGCTTCAAGCTGACCAAGATCGCCCGCAACGCGCTCTATACGCAGCTTGGCATCGCCGATGCCGAAAAGCCGCTGAAGTCCCAGGCCGACAAGCTGCTCAGCAACGGCATCGACACCCAGCTCCGCGAAATCCTGCAGAACGACCCGGCCATCGTAGGCTCGACCGTCGATGTCTGGCTGCTCGCCCACGGTGCCGTCGATCCGTTCGTGAAGGGGCAGATCGACCGCAACCTGCCCGAGGACCAGCGCCTGCTGAACAACCAGCAGCTCGCCTGGGTCGACCGGCTGGAGAAGGACGGCCGACTGGAACTGCAGTTCAACTCGGGCCTGTTCACCAACGGCGCGTCGGCAGATCCCGAGCTCGCCGGAGTCGCCGTGGCGCTCATCGGCTCGCTGTTCATCATGATCCTGGTCGTCGCGGCCGCACTGCCGATCGGCGTCGGCGCGGCGGTCTACCTGGAAGAGTTCGCGCCGCGCAACAGGTTCACCGACCTCGTCGAGGTGAACATCAACAATCTGGCCGCGGTGCCCTCCATCGTCTTCGGCATCCTCGGTCTGGCCATCTTCATCAACTTCATGCACCTGCCACGCTCGGCGCCCATCGTCGGTGGCCTGGTGCTGTCGCTGATGACCCTGCCGACGGTGATCATCGCCACCCGCGCCGCGCTCGGCGCGGTACCGCCGTCGATCAAGGAAGCCGCGCTCGGCGTCGGCGCGTCCAAGATGCAGGCGGTGTTCCACCACATCCTGCCGCTCGCCATGCCCGGTATTCTCACGGGCCTGATCATCGGCCTAGCCCGCGCGCTGGGCGAGACCGCGCCGCTGATCATGATCGGCATGGTGGCGGCGGTGTTCGAGGTGCCGTCCAGCCCGTTCGATCCGGCCACGGCCCTGCCGGTGCAGATCTACATGTGGGCGGGCATGCCCGAACGTGGCTTCGTCGCCCTGACATCGGCCGCGATCATCATTCTGCTGGTCTTCCTCCTGACAATGAATGCGACCGCCGTCGTGTTGAGAAAGCGGTTCGAACGGAGATGGTAGAAATGGATAAGAGGCAGGCGGAAACCGCCGAAAAGCAGATGGTCGAGGGTGCGGCCGAAGCCAAATTCGTCACCCGCGGCGTTCACGTCTTCTATGGCGAGAAGGAAGCCATCAAGGGCGTCGACCTGACGATCTACAACAACGAGGTCACGGCGCTGATCGGCCCGTCGGGCTGCGGCAAGTCGACCTATCTGCGGTGCCTGAACCGTATGAACGACACCGTCGAGAGCGCCCGCGTCACTGGCTCGATCCTGCTCGATGGGACCGACATCTACGACAAGAAGGTCGACGTGGTGCAGCTCCGCGCCCGGGTCGGCATGGTGTTCCAGAAGCCGAACCCGTTCCCCAAGTCGATCTACGAAAACGTGGCGTACGGTCCCAAGATCCATGGCCTGGCCTCGAAGAAGGCCGACGTCGACGCGATCGTCGAGACCAGCCTGAAGAAGGCCGGCCTGTGGAACGAGGTCAGCGACCGGCTGGACACCCAGGGCACCGCGCTGTCGGGCGGCCAGCAGCAGCGCCTGTGCATCGCCCGCGCCATCGCGGTCAGCCCCGAGGTGATCCTGATGGACGAGCCGTGCTCGGCGCTCGATCCGATCGCGACCGCCAGGGTCGAGGAACTGATCGACGAGCTGCGCGAGAACTACGCCATCGTCATCGTCACCCATTCCATGCAGCAGGCGGCCCGCGTCTCACAGAAGACCGCCTTCTTCCATCTCGGCGACATCGTCGAGCACGGCCAAACCGAACAGATATTCACCAATCCGCGCGAGGAACGCACCCGGGACTACATCACCGGACGCTTCGGCTAGCGCTTCGCATCAAAGGCCAGACAGCAATGCCCAACGACCACATCGTTTCTTCCTACGACAAGGAACTGGAGAACCTGCGATCCAGCATCGCCCGCATGGGCGGACTGGCCGAGACGCAGATCGCCGGCGCCGTCGACGCCCTGTTCAAGCGCAGCGCCGAGCGGGCCGGGCAGGTGGTCGAGGCCGACAAGGCGCTCGACGACCTGGAAATCGCCATCGAGCGCGACGCCATCTCGATCCTGGCGCGGCGCCAGCCGATGGCGTCGGACCTGCGCGAGATCGTCTCGGCCCTGAAGATGTCGAGCATCCTCGAGCGCATCGGCGACTATTCGAAAAACATCGCCAAGCGGGTCACTGCCATCAACGAGTCGGACAATTTCCGCATCGTCCGCACCGTCGGTGACATGGCGAACCTGGTGCAGAAGATGCTCAAGGACGTGCTCGACGCCTATATCGACCAGGATGCGGTCAAGGCCATGGACGTTTGGGAGCGCGACGCGCCGGTGGACGAACTCTACAACAGTTTGTTCCGCGAGCTGCTGACCTACATGATGGAGGATGCAAGCTCCATCACGCCCTGCACCCATCTGCTGTTCGCCGCCAAGAACGTCGAGCGGATGGGCGACCATGTGACCAACCTGGCCGAAATCGTATTTTATCTGGTGAACGGCGAGATCCTCGAGGACACGCGTCCCAAGGGCGACCGCACCAGCTTCACGGTCCTGCGGCCGGGCGATGACGATTGATGGATAAAGTGACAGGAAAAGCCGACATGAAGCCGAACGTTCTGCTCATCGAAGACGACCTCAGCCTCGTCGAGCTGGTCCGCTACAATCTGGACAAGGAAGGGTTCGACGTGCTCCACGCCACCGACGGCGAGGAAGGCTTGGCGATGGCCAAGGAGCGCACGCCCGACCTCATCCTGCTGGACTGGATGCTGCCCTTCGTGCCGGGCATCGAGGTCTGCCGCCGGCTGCGCAAGTCGCCGGACACCGCGGGCATCCCGATCATCATGCTGACCGCACGCACCGAGGAAGGCGACCGCATCCGCGGCCTGGACACCGGCGCGGACGACTATATCACCAAGCCCTATTCGCCGCGCGAGCTGCTCGCCCGCATCAACGCGGTGCTGCGCCGGGTCCGTCCGGCCTATTCGGGACAGGTGCTGACCTATGCCGACATCGCCCTCGACGCCAGCGCCCACAAGGTGACGCGGGGCGGCAAGCCGGTGCGGCTCGGCCCGACAGAGTTCCGCCTGCTGCGGCATTTCCTGGAGAATCCGGACCGGGTGTTCTCGCGCGAGCAGTTGCTCGATTCGGTCTGGGGCCACGACGTCTATGTCGAGCCGCGCACCGTCGACGTCCACATCAGGCGGCTGCGCAAGGTGCTGAACGACGGCGGCGCCCAGGACGTGATCCGCACCGTGCGGTCGGCCGGCTACGCGCTCGACCTCGAGCCGGTCTGACCCCACGACACGTGACTTAAGCCTGCCCGGTATCGGGGGGCGCGCTTGGCCGTGTCAGGATGAAAACGCTTACGGCGACCTCGACGGCGCCGACGATCAGCGGCAGCCAGAACGACCTGGCGACGAACACCGTCATCGCGACCCAGCCCACGGCCATCATGCCCACCGCCAGGACCTTGGCCCGGCGGGGAATGACGCCGTATTTGCTCCATGCCACCAGATAGGGGCCATAGGTGGGGTTCTGGTACAGCCAGGCATGCAGCCGCGTTGAGCTTTTCGACCAGGCCCAGGCGGTCACGATCAGGAACGGAACCGTCGGCACCACCGGCAGGAAAGCGCCGATGGCGCCCAGCGCCAGGAAAAGCCAGCCCACGGCGAGCAGCAGATAGCGCGCGGTGGGCGACAGGGTTATCTCGGCGGGATCGTCCTTCGGGTCCATGACCTGATCATGGGCCGGTTTCTGCAAAGGACAAACAATTGCAACCGATGCGGCGTCACGAACAGCCGCTGGTGCCGCCACAGGTGTTGCATTTCAGGCAGGTACCGTTACGGACCAGGGTGAAGTTGCCGCATTCGCCGCAGGCATCGCCTTCATAACCCTTCATGCGGGCTTCCTTGGCGAGTTCGACGGTGGCGGTCATCACCGCTTCGGCGCGGGTCAGCAGCAGCGCGTCGCCGGTCTGGCCGACGGCGATGTCGCTGGCGCGCTCGATGACCACCGAGCGGGCGACCGTCTCCTTCTTCGCGGTCATGCCGCCCTCGACCACCGTCAGCTTGTTGCGGACATAGCCCGAAGACGCGACCTCGCGGATCGCCGCGATGGTCTGCTGGGTGGTGCTGGGCCGTTCGGCGGGGTCTTCGCCTTCGCTCTGGCCCTTGCCGATGGCGTCGAAGCGGGTCTCGTGCGGCTCCACATGCGCCAGGTCGTACCGGCTGAGATACGACACCGCCAGTTCGCGGAACACGTAGTCGAGCAGCGAGGTTGCCATCTTGATCGAGTCGTTGCCCTCGACCAGGCCCGACGGTTCGAACCGGGTGAAGGTGAAGGCGTCGACATATTCCTCCAGCGGCACGCCATATTGCAGGCCGATGGAGATGGCGATGGCGAAATTGTTCATCAGCGAGCGGAAGGCGGCGCCTTCCTTGTGCATGTCGATGAAGATCTCGCCCAGCCTGCCGTCATCGTACTCGCCGGTGCGCAGATACACCTTGTGGCCGCCGACCACGGCCTTCTGGGTGTAACCCTTGCGGCGGTGCGGCAGGCGGCCGCGGGCGGCCGGCGCGATCTTCTCGATGATGCGCTCGACGATCCGCTCGACCGCCGGGGCAGGGGCGGGCGCGGAGGCGGCGATCACGTCGTCCTCTTCCAGGTCCGCATCGTCCAGCAGCGACGAGCTGAGCGGCTGGCTGAGCTTGGAGCCGTCGCGGTAGAGGGCGTTGGCCTTCAGGGCGAGGCGCCACGACAGCTCGTAGGCCTGCAGGCAATCCTTCACCGTGGCGTTGCTGGCCATGTTGATTGTCTTGGAGATGGCGCCCGAGATGAACGGCTGGGCGGCGGCCATCATGCGGATATGGCTGTCGACCGACAGGAACCGCTTGCCGATGCGGCCGCACGGATTGGCGCAGTCGAACACCGGCAGATGTTCGTCCTTCAGCCGCGGCGCGCCTTCCAGCGTCATGGCGCCGCAGACATGCAAATTGGCAGCATCGATCTCGGCCTTGGTGAAGCCCAGCTCGGCCAGCATGTCGAAGCCGAAATCGTCGAGCTGTTCGGCGGTGAATCCCAGGCCATGGATGCAGAACGACTCGCTCAGCGTCCATTTGTTGAACACGAACTTGATGTCGAAGGCGCTGGCCAGATTGTCCTCGACCGCCTGGATCTGGTCGGGGCCGAAGCCCTTTGCCGCCAGGGTTTCGTGATTGATGCCGGGCGCTTGCTTCAGGGTGCCGTGGCCCACCGCATAGTCGATGATCTCGACGATCTCGAATTCCTGGTAGCCCAGCTTGCGCAGCGCCGTCGGCACCATCTGGTTGATGATCTTGAAGTAGCCGCCGCCCGCCAGCTTCTTGAACTTCACCAGCGCGAAGTCGGGCTCGATGCCGGTGGTGTCGCAATCCATCACCAGCCCGATCGTGCCGGTCGGCGCGATCACGGTGGCCTGGGCATTGCGGAAGCCGTGCTTCTCGCCCAGCGCCAGCGCCCGGTCCCAGGCGTCGGCAGCGGCCTCGGCCAGGGCAGGCTCGGGGCAGCCGGCGATATCCAGCGGCACCGGCGCGGTGTTCAGGCCTTCATAGTCCCGGGTTTCGCCATGGGCTGCGCGGCGATGATTGCGGATCACGCGCAGCATGTGCGCCCTGTTGGGTTCGTAGCCGGGGAAGGGACCCAGCTCGGCAGCCATCTCGGCCGACGTGGCATAGGACACGCCGGTCATCAACGCGGTGATCGCGCCGCACAGGGCACGGCCGTCGGCGCTGTCATAGGGCAGGCCCGACGCCATCAGCAGGCCGCCGATGTTGGCATAGCCCAGGCCCAGCGTGCGGTAGCGGTAGCTGAGTTCGGCGATCTCGCGCGACGGGAACTGGGCCATCAGCACCGAGATTTCCAGCACGATGGTCCACAGCCGCGTGGCGTGCTCGAAGCTCTCGACATCGAACTCGCCATTCGGCTTCAGGAAGGTCATCAGGTTCAGCGACGCCAGGTTGCAGGCCGTGTCGTCGAGGAACATGTATTCCGAACACGGATTGCTGGCGTGGATGTCGCCGGACGCCTTGCAGGTGTGCCAGTCGTTGATGGTGGTGTGGAACTGCAGCCCCGGATCGGCGCAGGCCCAGGCGGCGTTGCCGATCGACTCCCACAACTGGCGGGCCGGGATGATCTCGGCCACCTTGCCGTCGGTGCGGCGGATCAGGTTCCAGTCCCGGTCGCCGGCGACGGCCTGCATGAACTCGTCGGTGACCCGGACGGAGTTGTTGGAGTTCTGGCCCGACACGGTCAGGTAGGCTTCCGAATCCCAGTCGGTGTCATAGGTGCGGAAGTCGATGCTGGTATAGCCCTGGCGCGCGAACTCGATGACCCGCTGCACGTAGTTCTCGGGCAGCATGGCGTTGCGGGCGCCGATGATGGCCTTTTTCAGGTCCCTGTTCTGCTTCGGGTCGAAGCGCGCGTCCGTGCTCAGGTCGTCATGGGCGGCGCAGGCGGCGATGATCCGGTTCAGGTGCTTTTCGGCCAGCTTGGAGCCGGCGACCAGGGCGGCGACCTTCTGTTCCTCGATCACCTTCCAGTTGATGAACTTATCGATGTCGGGATGGTCGACGTCGACCACCACCATCTTGGCCGCCCGGCGCGTGGTGCCGCCCGACTTGATGGCGCCGGCCGCCCGGTCGCCGATCTTCAGGAAGCTCATCAGGCCCGACGACGTACCACCGCCGGACAGGTTCTCGCCTTCGCCGCGGATGCGCGAGAAGTTAGTTCCCGTGCCCGAGCCGTATTTGAACAGGCGCGCCTCGCGGACCCAAAGGTCCATGATGCCGCCCTCGTTCACCAGGTCGTCGGCGATGCCCTGGATGAAGCAGGCATGCGGCTGCGGCCGCTCATAGGCGCTCTCGGACCGCACGGCCTCGCCGGTGGCCGGGTCCACATAGAAGTGGCCTTGGGCCGGGCCGTCGATGCCGTAGGCCCAGTTCAGGCCGGTGTTGAACCATTGCGGCGAGTTGGGTGCGCACATCTGGTTGGCCAGCATGAAGCACAACTCGTCGAGGAATGCCTGGGCGTCGGCGGCGCTGTCGAAATAGCCGCCCTTCCAGCCCCAGTAGGTCCACGCGCCGGCCAGCCGGTCGAACACCTGCTTGGCGCTGGTCTCGCCCGTATTGCCCGGGTCGCCCGCCGGCTCGCGCCGCCACAGGAATTCCGGCACGCCGTCCTCGGCGACCGGCCTGGCGGCGAGGGGGATGCCCTTCTTGCGGAAATATTTCTGGGCGATGATGTCGGTGGCCACCTGGCTCCAGGCCTCGGGCACCTCCACGTCATCCAGCCGGAACACGATGGACCCGTTGGGATTGCGGATTTCGCTGACGGCCTTGCGGAAGGCGATCCCGGCATAGGGAGACTGGCCTTCGGTCGTATAGCGGCGTTCGACTCGCATGTAGTTCCCCCTGAACCCTTCTTAGATCGTCAAATCGGAGAAGCCCGCCATTGCTGGCCCATAGATGTTGTGTCGCAGGCGGGCTGGAAGCACAAAGGGTAGGGTCAGGTTTCTGACTGTATCAAGCGCCATTTTGCTACATTTTGGAAAAAATATCCTTGCAAACGCCAAATGTTGTGGATTGCAACGATTTAGCCCCATGCTTTCAAGCGCAACCGCGCGAAAAGCCGCCTGCCGGCCAATCCGCGGAGAAAATTCCCGTTGAATCGCAATATCATGACGCGGTCTGTTCAAAGATTGCTGCAACGTACATCCATGTATCGAATGCGGAACGGTGCCTCCGTCTCGGCGAAAACGCAGAACGGCTGCCGCGAGCATCGGGGCTGGACGTCCCCCAACGCGGGTGCCATATTCCGCCCGGCGCGCAACAGACGGACATGCAATGGGTATCCTGAGTTCGGTATTCACCTGGTGGAACGGCCAGACGGTCGGGACCTGGCTGCACACGGCGCTGCACGGCCAGAGCGTCGGCGACGACGACCAGGGCAACAAATATTACCAGGACAAGGCGGGCAAGCGCCGCTGGGTGATCTACAACGGCATCATCGAAGCATCGCGGGTGCCGCCCGAATGGCACCGCTGGCTGCATCATACCGCCGACCTGCCGCCGACAAAACAGCCGCCGCTGGTGAAACCTTGGGAGAAGGAACACGTTCCCAACCTGACGGGCACCGCGGGCGCCTACTTTCCGCCGGGCAGCCTGAACGCCCGTGGCGAGCGCGTGGCGGTTACCGGCGATTACGAGGCATGGCGTCCCGAATAGGCGCCCACAACCAAGGCGACTCGATAGCTCATGCGCGGCACTCTCGTTGAGACACTGATCGGCGCCGTCGTGCTGCTCGTCGCCGCCTGGTTCCTTTATTTCGCCTATTCGCGCACCGAACTGGGCCCGGTCGGCGGCTATCATGTCAGCGCGACCTTCGACAAGGTCGGCGACCTGGCGAACGGCGCCGACGTCAAGATCAGCGGCATCAAGATCGGCACGGTGACGGCCCAGAAGCTGGACACCAAGACCTACCAGGCCGTGATCGAGATGGGCATTCAGGCCGATGTGGAGCTACCCGACGACACCACGGCCAAGATCGCGTCCGCCGGCCTGCTGGGCGGCAGCTACGTCAATCTGGAGCCCGGCGGCTCCGAGGACCTGCTGAAGGACGGCGGCCGGATCGGCTACACCCAGGGCGCTGTCGACCTGATGGGCCTGCTGGGGCGCTTCATCTACGGCTCCACCGACAGCGGCAAGGACGCGTCCAAGACCGACGCGGCTACGCCTGCGCCTGCTCCGGAACCCGGGAAGTGACGGCGGCGCTGGCGAGAGGGCTGCTCGCAGCCGGCCTGGTCGGACTGCTGGCCGGCCCGGCGCTCGCCGAGGACCCGGAAGAGGCCATGGCCGGGGTCGCCCGTCGCGAGGCGGCCGTGCCCAGGGACCAGATCGTTACCCTGCGCGGCGTCGACAAGATCACCGCGCGGGTCACCGACATCAGGGCGCCGATGAACAGGCCGCTACGCTTCGGCTCGCTGGAGATCACGCCGCGGACCTGCTCGAAGCGGCCGCCGGAAGAGACTCCGGAGGTAACGGCGTTTCTCGAAATCTCCGACATCAAGGCCGACGGCACGAAGAAGAAGCTGTTCGGCGGCTGGATGTTCGCCTCGAGCCCGGCGCTCTCGGCGCTGGAGCACCCGGTCTACGACGTCTGGGTGATCGACTGCAACGCCATCGCGCCGGGAATGTGAACCGGCAGCGTCAGGAAATTGCCCTGGATCGACAGCGCCTGCCCCAGCAGCCGGTGATAGACGGTGCGCGGCACCTCGATGGCGCCGAAGCCTGACAGGTGGGTGGTGACGAACTGGGTGTCGAGCAGGGTGTAGCCGCCGGCGATCATCCGTCCCACCAGGTGGACGAGGGCGACCTTGCTGGCGTCCCGCTCGCGCGAGAACATGCTCTCGCCGAAGAACGCGCCGCCCAGCGAAACGCCGTAGAGCCCGCCGACGAGCTGGTCGCCTTTCCAGCATTCCACCGAATGCGCCGCGCCGCGCTCGTAAAGGTCGACGAACAGGCGGAAGATTTCCTCGTTGATCCAGGTCGAAGGCCGCTCCGGCGTGGGCTCGGCGCAGCCGCGCACCACCTCCTGGAACGCCCGGTTGACCCAGACGTCGAAATGGTCCGACCGCACCGTGCGCGCCAGCCGCTTGGGAATGTGGAAGCTGCGCAGCGGCAGGATGCCGCGCCGCTCCGGATCGACCCAGAACAGGGTAGGGGTGTCGGCGCTCTCGGCCATGGGGAATACCCCCGACGCATAGGCCGACAGGACGATTTCCGCTGTGAGCTGCTTCATGTCTTCCGCGCTGCCTGACCGGAAGAAGTCTAATCCTTTTTGGCCAGAAACTCTTCCAGCCAATGAATGTGATACACCCCATCGATGAATTCGGGGTTCTGGATCAGCCGCGCATGCAGCGGAATCGTCGTCGAGACGCCGCCCACGACGAACTCCTCCAGCGCCCGGCGCAGCCGCATCAGGCAGGCGTTGCGGGTCTTGCCGTGGACCACCAGCTTGGCGATCAGGCTGTCGTAATAGGGCGGCACCGAATAGCCGGCATAAAGCGCCGAATCGACCCGCACGTCGAGGCCGCCCGGCGGATGGTATTCGGTGACCTTGCCCGGCGTCGGCGAGAACGTGACCGGGTCCTCGGCGTTGATCCGGCACTCGATGGCGTGGCCCTGGAAGGTAATGTCTTCCTGCATGTTTTCCATGGGCAGGCCGGCGGCGATGCGGATCTGCTCGCGGACGATATCGATGCCGGTGATCATCTCGGTCACCGGATGTTCCACCTGCAGGCGCGTATTCATCTCGATGAAATAGAACTCGCCGTCCTCGAACAGGAACTCGACCGTGCCGACACCGAGATAACCCAGCTTCTTCATGGCCTTGGAGACAATGCCGCCGATTTTCTCCCGGTCCTTGTCGTTGAGCGCGGGCGAGGGCGACTCCTCCAGAACCTTCTGATGCCGGCGCTGCAGCGAGCAGTCGCGCTCGCCAAGGTGCGCCACGTTGCCATGGCTGTCGCACATCACCTGGATCTCGATATGGCGCGGTTTGTCCAGGTACTTTTCCATGTAGACCGCGTCGTCGCCGAACGCGGCCTTGGCCTCGGCGCGGGCGGTCGAGTAGGCCTGCTCCAGATCCGCTTCCGAGCGGGCGACCTTCATGCCGCGGCCGCCGCCGCCCGACGCCGCCTTGATCAGCACCGGGTACCCGATCATTTTCGCCGTCGCGAGCGCGTCCTTGGCGCTTTCCAGCTCGCCTTCGGAGCCGGGGACGCAGGGGATGCCCAGGCTGCGCGCGGTCCGCTTGGCCTCGATCTTGTCGCCCATCACCCTGATATGCTCGGGCTTGGGGCCGATGAAGGTGATGCCGTGGTCGCCGACGATCTCGGCGAACTGGGCGTTCTCCGACAGGAAGCCGTAGCCCGGATGGATGGCGTCGGCGCCGCTGATCTCGGCGGCCGAGACGATGGCCGGGATGTTCAGGTAGCTCAGCGCCGCCGAGGGCGGCCCGATGCAGATGGCCTCGTCGGCGAGCCTCACATGCATGGCGTTCTCGTCGGCTTGCGAGTGCACCGCGACGGTGCGGATGCCCATTTCCCGGCAGGCCCGGTGGATGCGCAGGGCGATCTCACCGCGGTTGGCGATCAGGACCTTTTCGAACATGGCGCTATTCGATGATCAGCAGCGGCTCGCCATATTCGACGGGCTGCTCGTTGCTGATCAGGATGCGCGTGACCGTGCCGACCTTGGGGGCGGTGACCGGGTTCATGGTCTTCATCGCCTCGATGATCAGCAGGGTCTGTCCGGCGGTCACCTTGTCGCCCACCCGCACGAAGGGCGGCACGCCAGGCTCGGCCGAGGTGTAGACGGTACCGACCATGGGCGACGTCACCAGGCCCGGATGCCCGTGGACGACGTCGCCGGCGGGCGCGGCGGCCGCTGGGGCGCTCCCTGTGGCGGCCTGGGCCGCGGGAGCGGCGGGCGCCGCCGCGTGGACTACTGTGCCGCCGCGAGCCACGCGGATGCGGACGTCGTTGTCCTCGACTTCGATTTCGGTCAGCCCGGTTTCGTCGAGCAGCGCCGCCAGTTCGCGGATCAGTGCCTTGTCGACCGTAAATTTGCCCATCGGCCCTTGCCTTGTTTCACGAGCGCGCGACTTTATCCGCAACGGCGTCCAGCGCCAAGAGATACCCTTTCGCGCCCAGCCCGCAGATGACGCCGGTCGCCACGCCGCTGACATAGGAGTGGTGCCGGAACGCCTCGCGCCGGAAGATGTTCGACAGGTGCACCTCGACGATCGGGCCCTTGAATGCCTGCAATGCGTCAAGAATCGCCACCGACGTGTGCGTATAGGCGCCGGCGTTGATGATGATGGCGCTCGCGGCCAGGCGGGCGTCCTGGATCCAGGTTACCAGTTCGCCTTCGTGATTGGATTGGCGGAAATCGACGACAAGGCCCAGCGCCTTCGCCCGGTCCTTCACCATCGTTTCGATGTCGACCAGCGTCTGGGCGCCGTAGATCTCGGGCTCGCGAGTCCCCAGCATGTTGAGGTTCGGGCCGTTGAGCACCAGGACGGTCGGGGCTGCTGCGCTTGCCATGGTCTGATCCCGCCTATATTAGAGGGAGACCTTGTAAATCCCCCGGACGGCCAAGTCAAAAGCGCACGGAAGGAGCCTGTGATCCACGTCACCATCAATGGCGAAAACCGCCAGTTCGACGCCCCCATCCTGCTGAACAGCCTACTCTCGTCGCTGGGCATCGATCCAAGGAAGGTCGCGCTCGAGCGCAACCTGGAGATCGTGCCGCGCTCGACCTATGGCGACGTGCTGGTGGGCGACGGCGACCGGCTCGAGATCGTGCACTTCATCGGCGGCGGCAAGGACGAGCCCGACAGTTTCGAAGTGGCCGGCCAGCGTTTCACCTCGCGGCTCATCGTCGGCACCGGCAAGTACAAGGATTTCGAGGAGACCCGCGACGCCATCGCCGCCTCGGGCGCCGAGATCGTCACCGTGGCGGTGCGCCGGGTGAACATCTCCGACCCGAAGCAGCCCATGCTGATGGATTACGTCGATCCGAAAAAGTATACGTACCTGCCCAACACGGCCGGCTGCTACACCGGCGAGGACGCGGTCCGCACGCTGCGGCTGGCGCGCGAGGCGGGCGGCTGGAACCTGGTGAAGCTGGAAGTGCTCGGCGACCAGAAGACGCTCTATCCCAACATGGTCGAGACCCTGCGCGCCGCCGAGATGCTGATCAAGGAAGGCTTCCAGGTGATGGTCTACTGCTCGGACGACCCGATCATGGCCATGGAGCTGGAGCGGATGGGCTGCTGCGCCATCATGCCGCTGGCCGCGCCGATCGGCTCGGGCCTGGGCGTGCAGAACCCGGTGACCCTGCGGATCATCATCGAGAACGCGAAAGTGCCGGTGCTGGTCGATGCCGGCGTCGGTACGGCCTCGGACGCGGCGGTCGCCATGGAGCTGGGGTGCGACGGCGTGCTGATGAACACCGCCATCGCCCAGGCCAAGGACCCGATCAAAATGGCCAAGGCCATGAAGCTTGCGGTGGAGGCGGGCAGGCTGTCCTACCTGGCCGGCCGCATGCCGAAGAAGCTCTATGCGGACCCGTCGTCGCCGCTGGGCGGGCTGATCTAGCGGGCCATTGCCGGTCTCGGGCGAGGGGGATCGTTTGACGAACAGTTTCCAGAGCCCGCTGCTCCTCGAGGTTGAGCCGGTCTGCGATGTCGGGTCCTGTCCTTCCGATATGCCGGCCTGACCGTCATGGGCGGAGATGGCATGGGCGGATTGGCCGCCGCGATCGCGATCGTCGCGGTACTGATGGTCGCGGTCGGGTTCGCCATCGCTTTCTGGCTTGGGCGAAAATTCGCACGGATGCGCGGCTGGCCGCCGTCCCGCATCGGGCTGGCCGGTGTGCTGGCGGGCGTTGGCGGCATGGCGATCGGGGTTGCGGCGGTGAGCGCGACCTTCCTTGAATCGAGCTGGTCGCCGCCACCCCGCCTGGAGATTGCCGTTCCTGCCGGATATAGCCGGCCATGGACCATTCTGCTGGAAGACCCGCGCGCACCGGCCACGCTCGACTGGCGAGGATCGAGCCTGCCCCTTGCGCAGCGCCATGCCCGCTTGGCGGTGCCGATGAGCGGCGTCATCCGGGTGCGTGCACTGGGCGAGGCCATTGGACGTGGCGATCTTGAGGTGGTGTGGAGCGACGGCGTGCCCCACAACGGCACCGGTGGTGGCCCCTGACCCGATGGGACAGGCGCGACCGCCTATATGCTGTTCGGTCGCCCGCTTGCGGACGGCACGCTGCCCGAAGCACCGAGCGGAGACGAGTTGGCAGCCGAGATCGCGGCGCGCGACGGGCGCTAGAGGCGTCCATCGTGATCAGTTGCTCATGGGGGAGATGGCGTGACGGTTGCCGAGCTTGCGCGCGAGTTCCTGTGTGATCGGGGCATCGCGGTGGGCCAGATCTACCGGATCTACCTGAACGTCAATCTGTTCGGTGATTTCCAGTTCGCCCATACCGATGGCAACGGCTGGACCGCGCTGCTGTTCGCCAACAAGCGCTGGGACGAGGACTGGGGCGGGGAAATCGTGTTCTAGACTCGATTCCTGAATGATTGAATCGAAAGGGGATTCCCAAGTCGGTTGAATTCTGATTCAACCTGTTGGCTGGGGATGGAGGCCAGCCGGGATGGCGAGACCCTATTCGAATGATCTTCGGGAACGAGCAGCGGCTGCGGTAGC
>CALQFM020000012.1 GCA_943329845.2 Candidatus Kuenenia stuttgartensis
GCAGCCGGCCAGACGCCCGGCGATCCCCATCGCGCGCTCCGCCTGCGCCAGCAACAGCACGCCACCGTCCGATGTCAGCCGCCCGCCATCGAACGCCGCGGTCACTCTCTTGCGGCAAATAGCTGGGAAGCCAAAACCAGCAACGCTATCGTCGACCATGGCGGGCGTGACACTTTCTGTCCGGTGTTCGAGAGTGGTCTAAGCACCTATTCTCTACACCAAATCAGTAGGTTAAGCTACGTTCGCCGACCCGGAATAGCCCGGCTGATGAATAATTCGGGTTAGCTATAGGTCGCGGAGGCGAAACACGCGCCGCCGGCAGGTCGCTTAGAGGTTCAACATGCGTCAGTCCATCAGGGACTTCGTTACCGACGATTCAGGTGTGACCATCATCGAATATGGTTTGATCGCCGTGCTCATCGGCGTCTGCTTCATCGCAACCATGAGCACGCTCGGCTCAAACTTGTCCACGATCTTCACGACGGTCAGCAAACAGATCTGACGGGACAGGTTCGCAACGAAGCTTCGGTCCAAGCCTTCGAGCGGTCAAGGCTCTGCCGCTTTGCTTTGATGGCCGCGCCGGCCGGCCCCTGAACGTCAGCGCGTGGGCATCGTATGCCGGGCGGATGACCAGAAACCCTCCAGCTTGAGAAGGGATTCGCGGGTCTGCATCAATTCGGCTTCCATTTGCATGCCTTCGAACAACTGGGTCGAGTGCCATTCGAACAGCTTTTCCAGTCGGCCGCAGATTTCCCGGCCGCGCTCGGAACTCCGCACGTGGAACGAGCGCCGGTCATAGGGTGACCGCGTCTGCACCACATAGCCGTTTTCGACCATCTTCTTGATGTTGTAGGACACGTTCGAGCCCAGGTAATAACCGCGCTCGATCAGCTCGCCCATCGGCAGTTCGCGGTCGCCGATGTTGAACAGGATCATTGCCTGGGCGGCATTCAGGTCGCGAATTTCGTGCCGGTCGATTTCCGCCTTGATGACATCGAGGCATCGACGATGCAGGCGTTCGATCAGCCCGATCAGATCAGCATAGGCGTCAGTCACGAAAGCTATCCCCAATTGGCCCCGCAAAGGCATAAAGACAATGCAGTTTTTTGCACGTTCCGAGCAACTCTACAAGAGTCACGATCCGGGCCCCCGGCGCTCCATGCGGCATCGTGCCGGGGCAGGGCGCAATCAGGAGGATATCCGCTTGCGCGCATCGCCCGTGAAGGCCTCGACGCGGCTGGTTCCGGCTCTTTTGGCCTGGTAGAGCAGCTTGTCCGCCGAACGCAGGATTTCGCGAAGATCCAGGTCGGGCATGATCGCCGAGACGCCGCTGCTGAACGTCAGGCAGATGGTCAGGTTTTCGCGCTCGATGGCCAGCGACCGGCTCAGCGCGGCGATGCGCTGGAGCGGAATGGCAGCCTCCTGCGCGCTGGTTTCGGGCATCAGGATGGCGAATTCGTCGCCGCCGATGCGGGCGACGACGTCCACCTCCCGCAGCGTCTGGATCATGGTCTTGACGAACTTCCGCAGCACCTCGTCGCCGACGAGGTGGCCAAAGGTGTCGTTGATGTCCTTGAAGTTGTCGATGTCGATGATCGCCAGCGCCGCCTCCTTGCCGAAGCGCGCCGTGCGCCGCAGTTCCGCGTGGGCGATGGATTCAAATCGCCGCACGTTGACGGCGCCCGTCAGCGGATCGGTTTCGGCCAGCCGGCGCAGCTTGTTCTCGGTGCGCTTGAAGTCGGTGATGTCGATCAGGACGCCGAGAACGTCCACCGCCGCGCCGTCACCGCCGGGAAAGGGCCGGCCCGCCATCTGGACATAGCGGATGCTCCCGTCGGCGCGGACGATGCGCGCGTCCATCTGGAATTCTTCCCGGACCTCGGCCGCGGCGCGCAGGCTTTCCTCCGCCATGGCGCGGTCATCGGCGTGCAGGAAGGCAAGCGCCTCGCGCCGCGGGACGGTGCCGCCGTCCGGGCGCCGTCCGTGGATGCGGTACACTTGCTGTGACCAGCTGAAGCTGTCGGATGCCGCGTGGAACTGCCAATAGCCCACCTGACCGGTTTCCTCGATCATCGCGATCAAATCGGAAAGCTTGTCAGGGCTCAACTCGATCACTGCGGTCCTCTCATCGGCGTCGGGCGCCAGAAACCGGCGCCGCTTCTTATAAGTAAGGCGCCACAGGGCGCATCAACAAAGGGTCGCGACCAGTATCGCGATAGTCATCTAAACGCGTCGGAGCCCCCCAGCTTCTTGGGTCCAGTGTACTATCGATGGAGCGGAAATCGAATATCTTTCCTTCCGCCGGCGTCCATGCGGCACGGTCGCCGGGACAATCCCGCCAGCGGCAGGCAATCGTACAGTTTTCGTTCGCCCGACAACTCAAGTCGTTTGAGTGAAATCCGCGCTGCCCGGGGCTTTGCAACGCCGGCAGCAAGTAATACTGAAGATTTGAAATATTCTCTGGACCGCGAGGCAAGTAGCGGTAACGGCAGGCCCCGCCGATGGGAATTTCATGTTTTGAAATACCGGACGCAGCGGGTACGATGGCCCGTCAGTAACACGCTTGCCGAAATTTCTGACGCAAGTTGGGGCCGGTAGAACAATTGGCAAGGGGGGGCCGTCCGAGTGGGCGATAAAACGCTCGTGGTTATCGATGACGATGATCTTGTAGGCCAACTCGTGGTCGAGGCGGCGCAGCAGGTCGGTTTTTCCGCGCTCGCGGTCCAGGATTTCGAGGCCCTCAAGGTGCAGGTGGATGCGGCCGAGCCCGACGTGATGGTGCTTGATCTGGTGCTGCCGAACGTGGATGGCATCCAGGTGCTTCGGTTTCTCGCGGATCGTGGCTGCAAGGCGAAGATCTGGCTGCTCAGCGGGTTCGACCCCAAGGTGGTGCAGACTGCCGAACGCCTCGGCGTATCGCTGGGTCTCAATATCGTCGGCGCGCTCAATAAGCCGGTTTCGGTTACCACGCTGAAGGAAGAGCTGCGCAAGCAGCTACGCGAATCCGGCGACTTCAGCGTCCACGACCTCGAGCAGGCGATTTCAGACGACCACCTCTTCGTGCACTACCAGCCCAAGGTCCGGCTGGCCGGGGAACGCACCGCCGAGACGGCCGCCGACATCCTCACCCTGACCGTCGACGACACGCCGTTCGAGGTGGTGGGCTTCGAGGCGCTCGCCCGCTGGCGAAACCCGCACGGCGCCATGGTGTCGCCGGTCAAGTTCATTCCGGTGGCCGAGCATTCGCGGATGATCGAACCACTGACCCAGTCCGTCTTCCGGCAGGTTATCGAGGCGCTGGCCCAGTGGAAGGCCCGCGGCGTGCGGCTCAACGTCGCCGTAAACATCTCGCCGTCGACGCTCGCCGATCTGGACCTGCCCGATCGCCTGGCGGAGAAGGCCTACGCGGTCGGCGTGTCGCCTGACCAGATGATCCTGGAGATCACCGAGAATTCGGCGGTTACCGAAGACCCGCATTTCATGGACGTGCTGAGCCGCTTCCGGTTGAAGGGTTTTGGCCTCTCGCTGGACGATTTTGGCACCGGCTTCTCGTCGCTGATCCAGATCTACCGTATGCCGTTTACCGAGTTGAAGATCGATCGCTCCTTCGTCAGCGAGATGGACCAGAACGAGGAGGCTTTCACCATCGTCCAGTCGATCGTCGACCTAGGGCACAATCTGGGCATGAAGGTCTGCGCCGAGGGCGTCGAGACCCGCGCGTCGGCCAACACGCTGATGACCCTGGGCTGTGATTATGCGCAGGGCTTCTATTTCAGCCGTCCGGTGGCATTGCCCGACATCATGCGTCGGATCGGCAGCGCCTCGGCGCTGGATGCTTCCCGCCGGATATCGTAGCAGCCGCCCGGGCAATTTGGACATGAACATGGGCGCTTGGGGGCGGAAACCATGAAACGGCGGGGCCTTTTGGAAAAGGTGCTGCCCCCGGTCGCGGCCTATTGGAACCTGGCCGAGGAGGCATCCAGCCTGCGCCAGCTGAGCCAGGCGCTGGTCAGCCATACGCCCGCCGCCATCGCCGTCGTCGACCGCGACATGAGGTTCCTCGGGCTCAGCGACCGCTGGCGCCGGGAATACGGCCTGGGCGATCGCGATGTGATCGGCGAAAGGCTCTACGACGTTATGCCGGACACCGAAACGCTATGGGCGGACGTGCATGTGCGCTGCCTTGCCGGCGAGACCCTTGAATCCGAAGATGTATTCCTGCGCGCTGACGGCAGGCGCGAGCGCCTGCGCTGGGAAGTCCAGCCGCTGCGCGCCCCGAACGGGGACGTCGTCGGGCTGGTGATGATCACCGAGATCGTTACCCAGCAGCGCAACATCGAGGAGGAGGCGCGCATCCGCCACGCCGCCATGGACTCGGCGCTCAGCCCGCTTGCCATGTTCGATCTGCAAGGCGTCGCCACCTATGCCAACGCCGCCTTCGCCGACATGCTCGGCTATGGCGATCCCGAGAACCTGACCGGCCAGCGCACCGAGGCGCTGTGGGGAAAGCCGGGCGAGGCGGCGCGCATCTGGCAGACGCTGATCGATACGGGACGCTGGATCGGCGTCACCAACGCGGCCCGGCTCGACCGATCCGTGCGGGTGGTGCAGGTCTCGGCCAGCCTGGTGCGCGCGGCCGACGGCACGCCAATCGGCGCCATCGCGTCCTGCGTCGACATCACCGCCCAGCGCGAGGCCGAGAAAGCTCTCGGCGAAAGCCAGCGGCGCCTGGTCACGCTGATGGACAACCTGCCCGGCGGGTTCGCGTTCCGCTGCCGGCACGATCCGTTCTGGACCATGGAGATCATCTCCAAGGGCTGCTTCGAGGTGCTCGGCTATCCGCCCGAGGCGCTGATCGACAACCGGATGGTGGCCTTCGCCACCATGATGCATCCCGAGGACGAGAAGCGGGTCCGCCGCGAGATCCTCGAGGCGATCAACCTGGGCCGGCCGTTCCAGGTCAGCTTCCGCGTCATCACCCGCAAGGGCGACGTCAAATGGCTGATGCAGCAGGGCACGCCGCAGATCACCGGCAAGTCCGAGGTGCAGGCGCTGGAAGGCGTGGTCATCGACATCACCGACCGGGTCGTCGCCACCGAGGACCTGCACCGCGAGAAGGCCCGCGCCGAGCAGTATCTCGACGTCGCCGCATCGGTCATCCTCGCCATGGACCGGCAGGGCAAGGTCACGAGGTTCAACCGCAAGGGCACCGAAGTCACCGGTTTCTCCGAGGAGGAGCTGGTCGGCCAGAACTGGTTCGACACGCTGGTCGATCCGGTCGACCGGCAGGAGGCCAAGCGCGCCTTCGCCGAGATCGTCGCCGGCGACGGCGAGGAGAAGCCCTATTTCGAGAACACCATCCGTGGCCAGAACGGCCAGCGCCGGGTGATCGGCTGGAGCCTGGCGCGCATCCGCGACCAGAGCGGCTATGTGGTTGGCGTGCTCGGCTCGGGCGAGGACCTGACCGAGCAGCGCGAGATCGAGCGCCAGCTGCTGCAGGCACAGAAGATGCAGGCGGTCGGCGAACTGACCGGCGGTCTGGCCCACGACTTCAACAACCTGCTGATGGCCGTGCAGGGCAATATCGAGTTCCTGCGCGAGGTGGTGGCTCACGATCCGGCGGTCGATCGCTATGTGGCGGCCGCGCTCAAGGCGGTCGGACGCGGCGCTGAGCTGACCCAGCGGCTGCTGGCGTTCTCGCGCAAGCAGTTGCTGCGCCCCGAATCCACCTCCATCAACCGGCTCGTCGCCGACATGACCGAACTGCTCACCCGCACGCTCGGTCCCCACATCCGCATCGACAACGACCTGGCGACCGACGTCTGGGACGCGCTGGTCGATCCCGCCCAGCTCGAGAACGCGCTGCTCAACCTGGCGATCAACGCCCGCGACGCCATGAAGGAAGGCGGCACGCTGTCGATCATGACGTCGAACGAGACGCTGCACGACATCGCCGCCATGCGGCATCCGACGCTGTCCCCCGGCGACTACGTTGTCATTACCGTGCGCGACACGGGGACGGGCATGGCGCCCGAGGTGCTCGACCGCGCGTTCGAACCATTCTTCACCACCAAGGATTCCACCCGGGGCAGCGGCCTCGGCCTGTCCATGGTGTACGGCTTCGTCAAGCAGTCGGGCGGCCATATCGAGATCAAGAGCGAGATCGGGCAGGGCACGTCCGTGCTGCTGCACCTGCCGCGGGCGATCCATGCGGTGTCGCGTGCGCTGGAGGACGAGGATTCGTCATCCACGGTGATCCAGGGTGACGGCGAAACCATCCTCGTCGTCGAGGATGACGAGGAGGTGCGCATCGTCATCGTCGGGACGCTGAAAGCGCTGGGCTACGTGGTCCGCCAGGCGCCGAGCGCCGGCGAGGCGCAGACCATGCTGGACGAAGGCCTGCGCCCGCACCTGCTGCTGACCGACGTGCTGCAGCCCCACGGCAAGGACGGCATCCAGTTCGCCCAGGAAGTGCACGAGGCCTTCCCGCAATGCGCGATCCTGCTGATGTCCGGCTATACCGAGGACGCCATGGAGCGGAACAAGAAGCTGGAGAAGCCCTTCGCCCTGCTGCGCAAGCCGTTCGGCAAGGCCGAACTGTCGCGCCAGCTCCGCATCCAGCTCGACGCGCGGGTCGAGAACATCCACCGCGTCACGGTCTGACGTCCCATCAGTTGCGCTTGATGTCGCGGAACGGCCCGGTGTCGAAGCGGGCCTCCTTCGGCATGTCGAGCAGCCGCTCGGCTAGGATGTTGCGCTGGATTTCGTCGGTGCCGCCGGCGATCGAGACCGCGGGCACCGACACCAGGATTTCGGCGATTATCCCGCCATGCGGGCTGTCCGGCCCCGTCAGCATGGCGTCGATGCCGCTGATCGCCGTGTGCACGTCCGACGCCAACCGGGCAATCTGGCTGGCGGCCAGCTTGCTGATCGAGCCTTCCGCGCCGCGGGTCCTGCGCGCCTTCTGCGCCTCCCGGAAGCGGGCGGCATACCATTGCGCGGACTGATCGAGGATGAGCAGCCGGGCGATCTCCTGGCGGATTGCCGGATCGTGGATGGCGCCGGTTTCCTTCGCCCGCTCGATCACCAGGTCGACACGGCCGGCCCGTTGCGGATACCAGCTGTACGGCTCGTTGGCGACGGCGACCTCTTGACGGTATTCGTCGTAGATCCTGCCGGCCCGCCCGCCATCCTCGCGCGCCTCTCGCGACCGGGCGAAGCCGCTGCGTTCGTGCGCCAGCGTGGTGACGGCGACCGACCAGCCGCCGCCTTCCGAGCCGATCAGGTTTTCGGGCTTCACCACCGCATCGGTGAAGAACACCTCGTTGAACGACGCGTGACCGTTCATCTGCTTCAACTGGCGGACCTCGACGCCGGGCTGGTGCATTTCGATGACGAAATAGCTCAGGCCCTCGTGCTTGGGCAGGTCCCAGTCGGTCCGTGCCAGCAGCAGACCGTAATTGGCGTGGTGCGCGCTAGTGTTCCACACCTTCTGCCCGTTGACGATCCACTGGTTGCCGCGGCGCTCGGCGCGGGTGGTCGCGCCCGCCAGGTCCGATCCGCTGCCCGGTTCGCTGAACAGCTGGCACCACGCATCCTCGCCCGTCAGCACGCCCCGCAGGAACCGTCGCTTCTGGTCGTCATTGCCGTGCTCCAGCAGGGTCGCCGCCGCCAACGCCCGCACCCCGGCCTGCGCCGCGCCGATGGCGCCGGCCGCGGCAAGCTCTTCCGACACTGCCCGTACGGCCGCGGGGGGCAGGTTCCGGCCGTGGAACGCCTCGGGCCAGTCGGGCGCCGCCCAGCCGGCATCGACCAGCATGCCGCGCCATTCGACCAGCGAACGGTTCGGATCCCAGGTCGTGGCGAGCCAGGCCCGCACTTCGGCGCGAACGTCATCGATCATGTTCGCCATCTCAGACCCCCATCGCCTGCAGCATGCGTTCCCGGTGCTCGCCGGGCGTGCCCAGGAACACTTCCGAACTCTTGGCGCGCTTGAACCACAGGTGCGTGTCGTTCTCCCATGTGAAGCCGATCCCGCCATGCAGCTGGATGCATTCCCGGGCGGCGCGCATGTAGACCTCGCTGGCCGCGGCTTTCGCGAGGCTCGCCGATGCCGTGGCGCTGTCGCCGTCGGCCAGTTGCTGCGCGGCCTGGTACGCGGCGGCTTTGGCCAGTTCGACATCGACCAGCAGATCCGCGAGGCGGTGCTTGATCGCCTGGAACGAGGCGATCGTCCGGCCGAACTGAACGCGGAGCTTGGTGTACTCGACCGCCGAGTCCAGCATCGCCTGCGCGCCACCGACGATCTCGTTGGCGAAGGACACGAGGACGGCGTCGAATATCCTGTCCAGAGGCGCCTGTCCCTCGATGCCCAGCAATTGCGCCGGCGCCGCGTCGAAATCGATGTCGGCCAGCTTGCGGGTCGGGTCCATGACATTGGCGGCCGACCGGTGGACGCCGTCCGCGCGGGCGTCGACAATGAACAGGGAAACGCCGGCCGCCGAGCGGGCGGCGACGATGAGCTGGTCCGCGGTCTGGCCATCGACGACGAATCGCTTGCGGCCGTCGAGCTGCCAGCCATCGCCGGCCCGCGTGGCCGCGACGGTGATGTCGCTCTCGCTCCACAGGCCTGCGCGTTCGCAGATCGCCACGGTCGCGATGGTCGATCCGTCGGCGATGCCCGGCAGCAGCGCGTGCCTCTGATCCTCGCTCCCGGCCAGCAGGACCGCGTAGCCGGCCATGACCGCGCTCGCCAGGAACGGTGCGCAAAACAGCGTGCGGCCCTGTTCCTCCATGGCGATGCCGAGCTCGACAGGTCCGTATCCGGCGCCGCCATAGGCTTCGGGCAGGTGCAGCCCCGCAAGGCCCATTTCGCCGCAGGCCTGGCGCCAGACGTCGGCGTCGAAGCCTTCGGCGGTCGCCATCAGCCTGCGCACGGCGCGCGGCGGCGACTTGTCCTTCAGGAAACGCGCCAGAATGTCCCTGAACTGCTCCTGTTCCGCTGAAAAGGCGAATTCCATCCCGTATCCCCGTTGCCGATGCGGCCAGGCGCGAGCCTACCCCCTGGCGGAGCGGTTGTTCCAGCCCTTAGCGCTGCCGCTTTTTGATTTGAAGCACACACATGCGCCGTTAAGCTGCCCGTACCGATCGGAAACAAAATGGGGAGATGGGCTCGGTGACTAGTGCGGGGATTACTGCGTTCGGCGCCTATATTCCGCGGCTGCGCCTCAACCGCGCCAGCATCGCGGCCGCGCACAAATGGGCCATGCCCGGCCTGCGCGGCATGGCCAAGGGCGAACGCTCCATGTGCAACTGGGACGAGGACGCCATCACCATGGCGGTCGAAGCCGCGCGCGACTGCCTGACCGGCCGCGAGCGGTCGGACATCGGCGGCGTGTACTTCGCCTCGACGACCCTGCCGTTCCTCGACCGGCAGAACGCCGGCGTCATCAGCGCTGCCCTCAACCTGGAGCACGGCATTTCGTCGCTCGACATCGCCGGCTCGCAGCGGGCCGGTACGTCGGCGCTGATCGCGGCGCTCAGAGGCGCAGACACGGGCGACACGTTGCTGGCCGCCGCCGACGCGCGCAAGGCCCGGCCGGCCAGCTCGGGCGAGATGCAGTTCGGCCACGGCGCCGCGGCCCTGACGATCGGCACCGGCAACATCATCGCCAGGCTCGTCGGCAGCTACACGGTCACCACCGACTTCGTCGACCACTTCCGCGGCGAGGGCCAGGAATTCGACTATGGCTGGGAAGAGCGGTGGATCCGCGAGGAAGGCTATTCGAAGATCGTCCCGCAGGCGGTGAAGGCGGTGCTCGACAAGTCGGGCATCGCGGGCAGCAAGATCTCGCGCTTTGTCATGCCCTGCACCATGAAGGGCATCCCCGAAAAGATCGCCAAGGACTTCGGCATTCCGGCCGAGGCCGTCGCCGACACCATGGGCGAGGTCTGCGGCGACACCGGCGCGGCGCACGCGCTGCTCATGCTGGTGGCCGCGCTGGAGAAGGCCAAGCCTGGCGACCTGATCCTGGTCGCTTCGTTCGGGCAGGGCGCCGACGCCATCCTGCTCGAGGTGACCGACGCGATCACGAAGCTGCCAAAGCGCGAAGGCGTGTCCGGCGCGCTGGCGCGGGGCCGCAGGGAAGAGGACTACATGAAGTTCCTCTCCTTCCAGGACAATGTGAAGCTGGACTGGGGCATGCGCGGCGAGGTCGACAACAAGACCGCGCTGTCGAGCGAGTACCGCAACAAGGACATGGTCACCGGCTTCACCGGCGGCAAGTGCACGGTCTGCGGTACGGTGCAGTTCCCGCGTACACACTACTGCGTCAACCCGAACTGCCAGGCGCTCGACTCTCAGGAGCCCTATTCGTTTGCCGACAGTCCGGCGCGGGTTATGTCATTCACGGCGGACTGGCTGTCCTACAATCCCAGCCCGCCGTTCTTCTACGGCCAGGTACAGTTCGAAACCGGCGGCAGGGTGCTGATGGGTTTCACCGACACGGACGCGGGGCAGATCGAGGTGGGTTCATCCCTCAAGATGATGTTCCGCATCAAGGACTTCGATCACGACAGGGGTTACCGCCGCTATTTCTGGAAGGCGGCACCGGTTTCAACAGGCAAGGAGGCCTGAACATGGCACGGGGAATTCGCGACAAGGTCGCCATCATCGGCATGGGTTGCAGCAAGTTCGGCGAGCGCTGGGACGCGAACGCCGAGGATCTGATCGTCGAGGCGTTCAACGAGGCGCTCACCGACGCCGGCATCGAGAAGAACCAGATCGAGGCGGCCTGGTTCGGCACCGCCTTCGACCGGGTGCATGTGGGCGCCTCGGCGCTGCCGCTGTCGACGGCGCTGCGGCTGTCCAGCATCCCGGTGACCCGCGTCGAGAACATGTGCGCGACGGGCACCGAGGCGCTGCGCGGCGCCACCTACGCGGTCGCCTCGGGCGCCTGCGACATCGCGCTGGCATTGGGCGTCGAGAAGCTGAAGGACACCGGCTATGGCGGCCTTCCGGCCGGCTCGCGCGGCCCGCTGCCCGATCTGTGGGTGCCGAACGGCTCGGCGCCGGGTAACTTCGCCCAGCTGGCCACGGCGTACTCGGCCAAGCACGGCGTCTCGGCCAAGGACCTGAAGGAGGCCATCGGCCACGTCTCGTGGAAGAGCCACCAGAACGGCGCCAAGAACGCCAAGGCACACCTGCAGAAGCCGGTGCCCATGGAAACCATCCTGGGCGCGCAGATGATCGCCGAGCCGCTTGGCCTGTTCGATTGCTGCGGCGTCAGCGACGGCTCGGCCTGCGCGATCGTCACCACGCCTGAGATCGCCAAGGCGCTGGGCAAGCACGACATCGTCTCCATCAAGGCGCTGCAATTGTGCCTGTCCGACGGCGTCGAGAGCACCTTCAACACCTGGGACGGCAGCCATTTCGCCACCACCCGCGTGGCGGCGAAGAAGGCCTATGAGGAAGCCGGCATCAAGGATCCGCGCAAGGAACTCAGCATGATCGAGGTGCATGACTGCTTCTCGATCACCGAGCTGGTGACCATGGAGGACCTCTACATCTCGGCCGAAGGCCAGGCGGTGAAGGACGTCATGGACGGCTTCTACGATGCCGACGGCCCGGTGCCGTGCCAGATCGACGGCGGCCTGAAATGCTTCGGCCACCCGATCGGCGCCTCGGGCCTGCGCATGGTCTACGAAGTCTATCTCCAGCTGCTGGGCCGCGCCGGCCCCCGCCAGCTGAAGAACCCGACCTTCGGCCTGACCCACAATCTGGGCGGCGCGCCGCACTCGAACGTCTCGGCGATCTCGGTGATCGGCCGGTATAACTGAACGGCAACGGGGCTGTTGCGATAACGCGGCAGCCCCAAAGCGTTCACCCATATGTCGTTCTGGGTCTACATCTTGAGGTGCAGCGACGGCTCGTATTACACCGGGCAGACGGACGATATCGAGAATCGGTTCGCTGAACATCAGAACGGTATCAAGTGCATCTATACGAAAAGGCGCCGGCCGGTAGGACTCGTCTTCTCCGAGTATTTCGCGACGCGTGACGAAGCCCGTGACGCGGAGCGGCAAATCAAGGGCTGGACCCGTCGGAAAAAGGAAGCGTTGATAAAACGCGACTGGGACGAACTGGTCAGGTTATCGAACCTCAAGGCAGAGTCGCTTCCCCGGTTCGCGCAACCTGTTGAAGACGATGGCTTGCGCGATACTCAAATTTCACCGTGTCCCTGAGCTTGTCGAAGGGCCTTGCACGAAAGCTGAAGCAGGCCCTTCGACAAGCTCAGGGACACGGTGAGGGCGTGTTCTCGCACTGCCACAAAGTGGCTTACCCCTTCCCATCTTTCGTCTCATGCGCCCGCCTGATCACATAGGCGCGGATCGCCTCCGCATCCTCGGCGTTGAGCTGCTCGCCGAAGTCGGCCATGCCGTTTTCCTTCAGGGCGCCGTCGATGACCACCGCGTGCCAGGCGTCCTTTGTCTTCATGCTGGCCGACCAGCGCAGGTCGGGCACCACGCCCGAGCCGATGGCCGCGCCGCCGTGGCAGACCTGGCAGAAGCGGTGGAACAGGGCGCGGCCATGGGCGACAGTGTCGTCGCTGGCGGTCTGCGGCGGCGGGTCGGGCGGTGGCGGCGGCGTCATGTCGAGCGGCGGCAGCTTGGCCGTTCCGCCCAGCTTGAAGGTCAGCACCCTTGCCTTGCGGAACCGTGTGGACTCGGGTGTGAAATAGCCGGCGCCGATGCCGAAGGCGCCGCCCCAGCCGGCCATGACGCTGACATACTGCTCGCCATTCACCTCGTAGGTGATCGGCGCGGCCATCACGCCGGTCTGCGCGGCGGCCTCCCATACCTTGTTTCCGCTGTCGGCCTTGTAGGCGACCAGCCGGCCGTCGGCGGTGCCCTGGAACAGCAGGCCGCCGGCGGTGGCGAGGACGCCGCCGTTCCATGGCCCGTCATATTGGACGTTCCATACCTCCGTCTGGGTCACCGGGTTCCAGGCCGAGAGCTTGCCCTTGACCATCGCCCTTGCTGCCTTGCGCTGGGCCTCGTCGTCGGGCAGCGAGGCGATGACCATGTCGGTGCCCGTGTTGTAGCGGCCGGGATACACATTGAACGGGTCGTCGGTCTTGTAGAGCGACGCCATCTCCAGCGCCGGGATGTAGACCAGCCCGGTCTTCGGGCTGTAGGCCATGGGCTGCCAGTTGTGGGCGCCCAGCGGCGACGGCGCCACCAGCGCCGGCTTCAGCCTGTAGCGCGCCGCCTCGTTCTCGATCGGCCGGCCGGAATGGGGGTCGATCCCCTTCGCCCAGGTCACCGGCACGAAGTTCCGCGCCGAGATGAACGCGCCCGTTGCCCGGTCCAGCACGTAGAAGAAGCCGTTCTTCGGCGCCTGCATGATCACCTTGCGCACCTGGCCGTCGATGGTCAGGTCGGCCAGGATCATGTGCTGGGTGGCGGTATAGTCCCAGGTCTCGCCCGGCGTGGTCTGGTAATGCCAGACATAGGCGCCGGTATCCGGGTTGAGCGCGACGATCGAGGCCAGGAACAGATTGTCGCCGCCCGCCGGGCTGCGGATCTGCTGGTTCCATGGCGACCCGTTGCCGACGCCGATATACAGCAGGTTCAGCTCGGGATCGTAGGCCATGGAGTCGTAGACGGTGCCGCCGCCGCCCATGGTCCACCATTCGCCGTCCCAGGTCTGGGCGGCCTCCTTCAGGACGTCGGACTCGAACACGTCGGCCGGATGCCCCGGCACGGTGTAGAACCGCCAGTCCAGCGCGCCGGTATCGGCGTCGTAGGCACTGACATAGCCGCGCACGCCGTACTCGGCGCCGCCATTGCCGATGATCACCTTGTCCTTTACCACGCGCGGCGCGCCGGTGATGGTATAGGGCTTGGTCCTGTCGATGGTGCTGACGTCCCAGACCGGCTTGCCGGTCGCCGCGTCGAGCGCCACCAGCCGACCGTCGATGGTGCCGACGAACACCTTGCCCTTCCAGACAGCCGCGCCGCGGTTGACCACGTCGCAGCAGGCGTGGACGCCCCATTCCTTCGGCACCTTCGGGTCGTAGGACCACAGCAGCGTGCCGGTGGCGGCATCGAGCGCGTAGACCAGGCTCCACGCGCTGGTGGTGTACATCACGCCGTCGACGACGATGGCGGTCGCCTCGATGCCGCGGGTGGTGTCGAGGTCGTGGTACCAGGCGAGACCCAGCTTCGGGACCGTCGCTGCGTTGACCGCTTCGAGCGGGCTGTAGCGCTGCTCGGAATAGGTCCGGCCCGTGCTCATCCAGTTGCCGGGCTCCAGGTCGGCATTGGCCAGGCGCGTCTCGTCGACCGCGGCGGGACCCGAGGGTTTTTCCTCCTGCTTGCCGCACGCGAGCAGCATTGCCGCGACCAGCACCGCAGGCAGTACGCGCATCATCGCCCTCACGGCATGAACCCCGTTTCCCGTGTTCCCCGTCAGGACGCTAGCGCACGGGCGCACCGCTGACATCCTGATTCTTGTGGAGAACGCCGCGTCGGGCATCCCGCCCGCGTTCGGGGCCCGTACGCGGGGTTGTATTTCCCGCCCGGCGTCCCATTATCAGAGTCATGGGGAAGAATTGTGCGTTGATGACGAGCAATTTAACCACCGCGCGGCGGAGCACCGCCGCATGAGGGCCGAGAGCGATATCAGCCCGCCCGAACTGGACCCCAACCGCTACTGGCCGGTGCTGCGTTACCTGGACAAGGCGGGCATCGCCATCGCGCCGATTCCCCAAGATCTCGACGACCGCGACCTGCTGGCGTCGCTCTACCGCGCCATGGTGCTGACCCGCACCTTCGACCAGAAGGCGGTGTCGCTGCAGCGGACAGGGCGCCTGGGTACCTATGCATCTTCGCTCGGGCAGGAGGCGGTTTCGGTCGGCGTCGGTGCATCCATGCACAAAGACGACGTACTGCTGCCCGCCTTCCGCGATCACGGCACCATGCTGTGGCGCGGCGTCACCATGGTCGAGATCCTCCAATACTGGAGTGGTGACGAACGCGGCTGCGACTTCGCCGGCCCGCGCGAGGATTTCCCCGTCGCCATCCCGGTCGCCAGCCAGGCGCCGCACGCGGTCGGCGTCGCCATGGCGTTCCAGCTTCGCAAGGAGCCGAGGGTCGCCGTCTGCATCCTCGGCGACGGCGCCACCTCGAAGGGCGATTTCTACGAGGCGATCAACGCCTGCGGCGTCTGGAACTTGCCGGCCGTATTCGTCATCAACAACAACCAGTGGGCGATCTCCGAGCCGACCCGGATGCAGACCGCCGCCCCGACCCTGGCGCAGAAGGCGGTGGCCGCCGGCATCAGCGGATCGCGCGTCGACGGCAACGACGTCATCGCTGTCCATGACGCTGTATCCCGCGCCATCGACGAGGCGCGCCAGGGCAGGCCGCAACTGGTCGAGGCGCTCACCTACCGGCTGGGCGACCACACCACCGCCGACGACGCCCGCCGTTACCGCGATGACGCCGAGGTCAGCGCCCGCTGGCAGGAGGAGCCCATCCTGCGGCTGCGCAACTACCTGGTCGGCCGCGGCTGGTGGACCAAGGCCGACGAGGAGGCGCTGATCAAGGAAATCCGCGCCCAGGTCGACGCCGCCGTCGAGGATTACCTGGCCATGCCGCCGCAGGAACCGACCGCGATGTTTGATCACCTCTACGAGACGCTGCCGCAGGCGCTGTCGGAGCAGCGCCGCATGGTGGAGGACGGCGATGGCTGAGATCACCTTGGTCGAGGCCGTGGCCATGGCCCAGGCGCGCGCCATGCAGGACGATCCCTCCGTGCTGGTGCTCGGCGAGGACGTGGGCAAAGACGGCGGCGTGTTCCGCGCCACCGACGGCCTGCTCGCCCGCTTCGGCCCCGAGCGGGTGCGCGACACGCCGCTCGCCGAAGGGCTGATCGCCGGCATGTCCGTCGGGCTCGCCGCACAGGGCTTCCGGCCCGTCGCCGAGATCCAGTTCATGGGCTTCGTCTATCCGGCCGTCGACCAGATCGTGAACCACGCCTCGCGGCTCAGGAACCGCACGCGCGGCCGGCTGAGCTGCCCCATGGTGCTGCGCATGCCCACCGGCACCGGAATCAAGGCGCCCGAGCACCACTCCGAGAGCATGGAGGCCATGTTCGCGCATATGCCGGGTCTTCGGGTGGTGATCCCGTCGTCGCCGTCGAAGGCCTATGGCCTGCTGCTCGCCGCGATCCGCGACCCGGACCCCGTCATCTTCCTCGAGCCCACGCGCATCTACCGCGCGGTGCGGGAAGAGGTGGAGGACGACGGCGAGGCCGCCGAACTCGACCGCTGCTTCATCCTGCGCGAGGGCACAGACATCACCCTGATCACCTGGGGCGCCATGACCCGCGAGACGCTGGCCGCCGCCGATACGCTGGCAGAGGACGGCATCCATGCGGAGGTGATCGACGTCGCCACCATCAAGCCGCTCGACGAGGAAACCATCCTCCGCTCGGTCGGCAAGACCGGGCGCTGCGTCATCGTCCACGAGGCGGCGCTGACCGGCGGGTTCGGCGGCGAGATCGCCGCGCGGCTCGCCGACAAGGGTCTGCTGTCGCTCACCGCTCCGGTCAGGCGCGTCGCCGGCTGGGACACGGTGATGCCGCTGCCGCGCATGGAGGATCTGTACCTGCCCAGCGTCGCCCGCATCCTGAAGGCGGCCCGAGAAACGGTGAATTACCAATGAGCCTGTTCAAGCTGCCCGATCTGGGCGAGGGCCTGCAGGAGGCCGAAATCGTCACCTGGCATGTGGGCGAGGGCGACCATGTCGTCGCCGACCAGCCGCTGGTGTCGGTGGAAACCGAAAAGGCCGTTGTCGAGGTGCCGTCGCCCTGGTCGGGACGGATCAGGACCCTGTTCGCCCAGACCGGCGACACGGTTGCCGTGGGCGCCGACCTGGTCGACATCGAACGGGAAATCGGCGCCGATACGGGAACGGTCGTCGGCAGCGTGTCGCCCGCCGCGCCGGCCGCGGCGAAGCCGGCGCAGCCGCAGGCAAACGTCGCTCGCGGCGAGGTGATCAAATGCACGCCCGCCGTCCGCGCGCTGGCCCGCGACCTGGGCGTCGATCTGGCGGCGGTCGCGCCGACCGGCGAGCACGGCCAGGTGACCCGTGAGGACGTCGAGGCCGCCGCGTCGGGCAGTCCCGCCGGGCAGGGTCCCGCGAAACCCGACCTGGAATGGCAACCCGTGCGCGGCGTGCGCCGGGCCATGGCGCGCAACATGACGGCCTCGGGCCGCTCGGTGGTGCCCGCGACGATCATGGACGAGGCCGACATCCACGGCTGGGCCGAGGGGACGGACGTGACCATGCGGCTGGTGCGCGCCATCGGCGCCGGCGTCGCCGCGTCGCCCGGCCTCAACGCCTGGTACGACGCGTCGGGCGAGCGGCTGCTGATCCATCCGGAGGTACATCTGGGCATCGCCGTCGACACCGAGGGCGGCTTGTTCGTGCCGGTGCTCAACGACATCGCCAACCGGTCCGTCGAAGACCTCAAGCGTGGCCTGGAAGCGCTGAAGGCCGCCGTGCGTTCGCGGCAGATTCCGCTCGAGCACCTGAAGGGCCAGACCATCACGCTGTCGAATTTTGGCACCCTCGGCGGGCGCCACGCCCATCTGGCGATCGTGCCGCCGCAGGTCGCCATCGCCGGCGCGGGCCGGATCGTCCGTAAGGTGGTGCCCGACGGCGAGAATGCCGTGGTCCATCCGGTGCTGCCCATGTCGCTGACCTTCGACCACCGCGTGGTGACGGGCGGCGAGGCGGCCAGGTTCCTTATGGCGCTGATTCTCGATTTGGAGAAGGGCGCGTAGGAGGCGCATGATCATAAGTCCGGCGCCGGGAACGAACGGCGCCGCGGGAGGCCCGAAGGGATAGAGAGTTTTGTAAGTACGGAAGAAGGAGAGTGCGTCATGGAGATACCGCTGGAGATCGCCTTTGAAGGTCTGGAACCTTCTGAAACCGTGGCGGCCCGCGTTCGACAGGAAGCCTCCAAGCTGGAGCACTTCTACCACCGGATCACCTCGTGCCGCGTGGTCATCGACAAACCTCATCAGCATCACCAGAAAGGCAACGCCTATTACGTCCGCATCCATGTGACCCTGCCTGGCGGCGGCGACGTGGTCGTCAGCAAGGAGCCGGGACACCGGCGGTCGCACTCGGACGTCTACAACGCCATCCACGACGCCTTCGCGGCGGCCAAGCGCCAGCTGCAGGACGCCATGCGCAAGCGCCAGCTGCGCACCAAGCACCGCGAGGCGCTGCCTCCCGGCATCATCGCCAAGATCTATCCCTATGAGGGCTACGGCCTGATCGCCGGGCCGGGCGGCCGAGACCTGTACTTCGACCGCGACAGCGTGGCCGAGGGCGGGTTCGAAAACCTGGAAGCGGGCCAGGAAGTGATGTTCTCCGAGGTCGTCGGCGAGCACGGCGCCCAGGCCGTGGCGGTCCGCGCCATTGCCCGCCGGCGCATGCACTGACCGGCTGACGGCCGCCATTTCCCCATGGCCATCCGCCCGCGAAAACACTAGTTTCGCGAGCGGGAAACGGATGGAGTGGGGACATGGCGCTCAAGCAACGCATCGCGGTCACATTGCCCGGCGGGCCGAAGGTTCAGGACACCGTCGAGCGGGTCAAATGGGCCGAGGACAACGGCTATGACGACGCCTGGTTCGGCGACGGCGGCGCGCCGGATTCGCTGACCACCACGGCGGCCATCGCCCATCACACGAGCCGCCTGCGCCTCGGCGTCGCCGTGACACCGGTGTTTACCCGCACGCCCGCCGTGCTCGCCGCCACCGCGAACGTGCTGGGGCAGATCCTGCCGGGGCGATTCGTCATGGGCCTGGGCGCTTCGAGCCAGAACATGATGGATGGCTGGCACGGCGTGCCGCTGGAGAAGCCGGTCACCCGCGTCAAGGAAACAGCGATCATGGTGAAGTCCATGCTGGCGGGCGAGAAGTCCAACTTCGACCTGGAGACCCTGCGCAGCCACGGCTACATCCAGCAGAAGCTCGACGTGCCGGTGCCTGTCTACATGGCGGCGCTACGCTCGGGCATGATCGAGACGGCGGCCGAATTCAGCGACGGTGTGATCTTCAACCTGTGGCCCAAGCGGGCCCTGCCGAAAATGATCGAGCACGTGAAGATCGGCGCCCGCCGCGCCGGCAAGGATCCGGAATCGGTCGAGGTGGTGAATCGTCACATGGTGCTGGTGACCGACGACAAGGACAGCGCCCGCGCCCGCTTCCGCGCCGCCTTCGCGCCCTATTACGCCACGCCGGTCTACAACAATTTCCTGGCCTGGGCCGGCTACGAGGACGCCGCCGCGGTGATCCGCGAGGGCTGGGCCCAAAAGGACCGCAACAAGACCACCGGCGCCATATCCAACGAGATGGTGGACGAGATCGCCATCATCGGCAGCGAGGCCGAATGCCGCGAGCGGCTGCAATGGTGCGCCGAGACCGGCATCCATACCCACATCATCGCGCCGCTCGGCGGCGCCACGCCGGACGAGATCGCGCGCACTTTCGCAGCGTTCACGCCGGACAACCTTAAATTGTAATTCCCGGCAAATAGGTACTCGTTCACGGCGAATTTAGTTCCAATTGTGGTGTAATTGTGTTGGACTCCCCAGTGAGATTCGGTATTTTGTTTAAAATTTGAAACGAATGTCGCGTTTCACAAGGGGGTCCATGAGTCCGATCGCTGCCATCCTGCACCTTGCAAGAGGCGTCGCCACCGCAGCGGCGATGGCGGTCTGCATGGCGCCGGGCGTGGCATCGGCGGCCTACTATTTCGAAACCGATTTCGAATCGGGCCTTCCCTCCGAGATCACCGGCGTCGGCAATGTCGAGGGCACCCAGGGCTACGGCGCGTATGGCTTCGGCCAGCAGTTCCTGCGCAGCGCCGCGGCCTCCAACCAGCCAATCACGCTGATCTTGACGGGCCTGCCCGCCCACGCGGCGCTCTCGCTGGACTTCTTCCTGGCGATCATCGATTCGTGGGATGGCAACGACCTCGGCCAGACTCATCCGGTCGTGCCGGACTACCTGAACATCACGGTCGACGGCACGCCGATCTTCAGCGAGACCTTCGAGAACTCGTCCAATGGTGGGTTAGCCACCACCCAGTCCTACGTTCCGCCGTCGGGCGTCACCCTGGCGCGCTACGCCGACCTGGGCTTCGGGGGTGGAACACCGCCCTATTGGGTGGATTCGGCCTACGACATGGGTCTCGATACCCAGTTCGACAGCATCGCGCACACCGCGTCGACGCTGACGATCCAGTGGTTCGCCAACGGCGCCGGCTGGCAGGGTCAGGAACCTGGCGACGAGAGCTTCGCCATCGACAATCTGAAGATCACGCTGCTCGACCAGTTCGGCAATGCGGTGCCGGAGCCGACGACGACGGCGCTCTTCCTCGGCCTCGCGGCCATGCTGCCTTTCATGAATCGACGCCGCCGGCCAGTAGGCTAGCGGCAGATGGGGGCGCGGGACCCGGCCCGCCTCGTTAAAATCCGGAGAGAAAGAGGCGCCTCACGGCGCCTCTTTTTTCTGTGTCACCTGACAGGGACGAGTTGCTCCAGCGGGGTTCCCTGGAAGGACGCCTGCCGAACGCCGACCAGGGCCGCGAGCGACGGCGCCAGATCGATCACCGGGACATCGTCGTTGAGCCGGCGTGGCGAAAAACCCGGGCCGGACAGCATGAATAGGCCGCCGGGCCTGTGGTCGGCGACACGGTTCGTCGCGTGCGGATGGCGGAGCCGGCCGATTGTCGGCGACGACACCGATACGATGGGTGCGTCGCGGTTCCAGACGACGAGCAGATCGGGGAGTATGCCGGCCAGCGGCCCATGGAAATCGTCCCGAGTGCGGGTGATCTCGGACACCAGCGGTTCGCCGGTGTCATCGTTGCGCACGGCGAGGAGTTCCGCGATCAGCCAGTCGCAATACGCTTCGTAGTCCTCCGGTCGCACCTTGCCGCCGGGATCCCGGCCCGCCAGGCTGATGCGGACGCCGCTGCTGCGGTCGGCGCAATAGACCTCGTGGCACCGGCGCGTCGCGGCGCCCGGCAGCAGGTCGCGCTCGGCATAGAGCCTGTCCCTTGCCGGCAGGTGCAGGGGCTGCAGCGCGTGCCGCACCGGCGTCGGCAGCATCCGCCACACGCGCCGCGCCTGGGTGAGGACGGCATTGCGCGTCTCGTTAAGTTCGCCGTTCAACCGCGCCAGGATGCGGTCGAGCAGCCGGGAACCCGTGTGGGCGTGCTCCATGCCGTGGCTCAGATACACCATTACGTCGGCGCCGCCGGCCTCGGCCGTCAGCGCACCCACGGCATCGTCGATCGCCGTGTAGATCGCGAGCAGCGGGTTGCCGACGCTGGCGGCCAGCCCGGCGTCGAAGTCGTGGCCCGAGCCCTCCTGCAGGTGCCAGCAATAGTGGCCGCCGCAGTGGCTGTCCTCGAAATTGACCAGGCAGAAATCCCACGCCTCCTGGCGCATCAGGTCGACGGAAAGAGCCGTCTTGGCGCGCACCCGCTGCACCAGGGCGTCGCGGAACCACGCGATCTCCTCGGCCGTGCTGGGCTGGTAGTAGTCGCAGGGCCGTCCGTCCAGCGGATCCTCGCCATAGTCCCGCACGATGCGGTCGCGCAGTTCCGGCGGATGGGTTCGCAGGACTAGCCGGCTCCTGCCCTCCTGCGGATGGTGCGAGAACCAGTTGATCACCCGGATGCCCTTCGCGTCGGCGCCCTCTGGGACGACCGGCACCTCGATAACCATGGTGCGCTTGCCTGCATCCTCCAGGACCGACCAGATCGGGCGCACTTCCGGCATGGCGCCGCGGCGTTCGGCGACCGTGGCGAGGTCGCGGGAGCCGTCGAAGATGCCGTGGACGCTGGGATCGGCGCCATAGCAGAAGCTGGGCCAGACGGACCCGGCGTCGAGGTTGCGGGGGTTGCGGACGCGGCCGCTCACCGAGGCCGACATATGCCGCGCCAGATTCGGCAGCCAGCCCTCGGCCATCCATGCCTCGGCGCGGCTCGGATCGAATGAATCCAGTCCGATTACCAAAATCCTGGCCTGGTCGCGCTGAGTCATCTGCGAGCCCCTCGCAGCAAGGCTAGCAAGACGCCGGGGCGCAGGCAATGCGGCCGCCGCGGCCTGCGTCACCTGACGGGCGCGAGCTGCTCCAGCGCGTGCCCCTGGAAGGCCGCCGACCGCACGCCGAACAGCGCCGTGAGCGACGGCGCCAGATCGATCACCGGGACATCTTCGTTGAGGCGGCGCGGCGTGAAGCCGGGCCCGGCCAGCAGGAAAAAGCCATCGGGGCTGTGATCACCGGTCCGGATCGACGGATGCGGATGCCGGATGCGGCCGATGGACGGCGACGAGACGGACGGGATTGGCGCGTGCCGGTTCCAGGTCACCAGCAGATCCGGCAGCGTGTCGGACATCGGGCCGGTGTAATGGTCGCGGATGCGGATGATCTCGCGGGCCAGCTTTTCACCGGTACCGTCGTTGCGCACCGAGCCGATCTCCCCGATCAGCCACTCGCAGAAAGCGTCATACTCGGCGCCTGGCTGAATCACGCCGTGCGGGTCGCGCCCCGCGAGATTGATCCTGATGCCGCTGCCGCGTTCCCCGGTATAGACCTCGTGGCACTTGCGGCCTGCGGACGCAGGCAAAAACCCGTCGCCGTAAAGCGGCTGCTTGATCGCGCTATGCAATGGGCGAAGAATTCTCCACAGAGGCGCCGGGAGCGCTCGCCAGGCGTCACGCGCCCGGGTGAGCGTATCATTGCGGGCTTCGTCCAGTTCGCCGTTCAGTTTCGCCAGAATGCGGTCGAGCAGGCGCAGGCCGGTATGGGCGGGCTCGATACCGTGGCTCATGAAGACCAGCACGGTCGCCTCGCCGCCGGCCTCGCGGACGAGGGCGCCGACCGCCTCGTCCATGGCCATGTAGAGTGTCTGGAGCGGGTTGCCGATCTGGGCGGCGATCCGCGCGTCCTCGCCCGAAGGCGCGACGAGGTGGGCGCTGTGATGCGCGGCGCAATGGGAGTCCTCAAAGACGACGAGGAAGAAATCCCAGGGCTCCCGGTGCATCAGGTCGATGGCAAGCGCCGTCTTCGTCCGCACCCGCAGGATCAAGGCGTCGCGGAACCAACCCTGTTCGGCGGCGGTGCGGGGCTGGTGGAAATCGCACATCCGCCCATCCAGCGGGTCGCCCGCATAGTCGCGTGCGATGATGTCGCGCAGTTCGGGAGGATGGGTCGTCAGGGCGAGCCTTGAGCTGCCTTCCGGCGGCAGGTGGGAGAACCAGTTGACGACGCGGATACCCGTCGGCGCGGCGCCGTCGGGCACGACTGGAACCTCGATGACGATCGAGCGGCGCCCGGCATCCTCCAGGATCGACCAGAGCGGTCGGACGACGGGGGCGCCGGCGCAATCCTTTCCGGCGAGAACCTTCCCGCGGTCGCGGCTGCCGTCGGCCATGCCGTGGACACCGGGATCGGCGCCGTAGGAAAAGCTCGACCAGACGGAGGCCGCTTCCAGTCCGTGGGGATTCTGGACGCGGCCGGTGACCGACGCCGTCATCAGTGCCGCGAGATGCGGCAGCTTGCCCTCGTCCATCCATGTCTGTGCCAGCACGGGATCGAAAGAATCGAGGCCAATCACCAGAACCTTGGTGTCGTCGGACGTTGTCATGAAACCCCCTAGCCACCACACGCTAGCAACCTGGCGTGCGGGAGGCAACTCGGCCAGCCGCCCACGCCCAAGCCGCCCGCCGCGGGAGCATGCCTTGCGGGTTTTGTCCGGATAGTCCTGACGGAGCCAGCACGCCGGTGTTATGCTACCGCGCGCCTGGAACCAGGGCCTCGGGGGAGGCGGGCCGGGCTCGGAAAAAGGGGACTGGCATGCTCAAGAAATTAAGCGCGGAATTCATCGGAACGTTCTGGCTCGTGTTCGGGGGCTGCGGCTCGGCGATCCTGGCCGCCGTATTCAACGACGTTGGCATCGAGCTGGCGGGCGTTTCGCTTGCCTTCGGCCTCACCGTGCTGACCATGGCCTATGCTCTGGGCCACGTCTCCGGCGGCCACTTCAATCCTGCGGTGACCATCGGCCTGTGGGTGGGCGGCCGCTGCCCCGCGGGCGACGTTGTCCCCTACATCGTGGTTCAGACCGTCGGCGCCATCGCCGCGGCGGGCGTCCTCTACGTCATCGCCAGCGGCGCGCCCGGCTTCGAGGTCGGCGGCTTTGCGGCCAACGGCTTCGGCGAGCATTCGCCAGGCGGCTATAGCCTGGTCGCCTGCCTGGTCGCCGAGGCGGTACTGACCGCGGGCTTCCTGATCGTCATCATGGGCGCCACCGACAGCCGCGCGCCGGCCGGCTTCGCGCCGCTGGCCATCGGCCTGGCGCTGACTCTGATTCATCTGATCAGCATTCCCGTCACCAACACCTCGGTTAACCCGGCACGCAGCACCGGGCCGGCGATCATTGTCGGCGGCTGGGCGTTGCATCAGTTATGGCTGTTCTGGGTGGCTCCGATCGTCGGCGGCGTCATCGGCGCGGGCGCCTATCGGACCGTGTTCGGCAGCAAGTAGGCGGTCATCGGGCTGCGTCGGACGGGGTCACGCTCCGCCCGGCGCAAGTCCCGCATGGATCTGACCCTGGAATCCAGCGGTCGGCAGGCCCATCAGCGCGGTCAGCGACGGCGCCAGGTCGATGATGTCGATGTCGTCGTTGAGCCGGCGAGGCGCAACGCCCGGTCCGTTCAGCAGCAGCATCGCGTGCGGGCGGTGATCGCCCGTGCGGATGGTCGGATGCGGGTGAACCAGACGTCCGATGGCAGGCGAAGATACCACCCGGATAGGCCGGCCGCGGTTCCAGGTGACCAGCAGGTCCGGGAGGGTATGGGTCCTGGGTCCGTCATAGAGATCGCGGGTGCGGACGATATGCGCAACCAGCGGTTCGCCCGTTTCGTCGTTGCGCACCTCGCCGAGCTGGACGATCAGCCTGTCGCACAGCGCCTCGTATTCCGCGCCGGGCTGGACGGTGCCTCGAGATTCCCGGCCCACCAGGTTGATCCTGATGCCGCTGGTCCGCTCGTTGCAGTAGGTCTCGAAACACAGGCGCGTTTCGGGAGCAGGCAGGAAGCCGTCGCGGTAGAATGAGTCCCGCGCGGCATTGTGCAGCGGGCGCAGGCGGTGGCGCAGCGGCAGGGGCAGCGTGCGCCACGCCCTGCGCAGGCCGGTGATCATCCTGTTGCGGCCTTCGGACATCTCGCCATTGAGGCGCGCCAGAACCCGGTCGAGCAGCCGCAGACCGGTGTAGCCGGTGCCAATGCCCTGGCTCATCAGCGTCAGGACCGTCACGTCCGATCCGGCCGCGCGCACGATCTCGCCGAGGGCGTCGTCGATGGCGATGTAGATGGTCTTCAGCGGGTTGCCGACAGCGGCGGCCACCGCAGGATCGTATTCCTCGTGCGATGGGTCGTTCAGGTGCCAGCAATGGTGCCCCGCGCAATGGGCGTCGGTGAACGTGACCATGAAGAAATTCCATTCCTCCCGTGCCACCAGGTCCAGCGTCAGCCGGCGCTTGATCCGCACGCGCTGGAGCAGGGCGTCGGTGAAGCAGCGCAGCTGGGCGGCGGTGCGCGGCTGATGGAAGTCGCACATGTGTCCGCCGAGTGGGTCGCGGCCGTATTCCTCTTCGATAACCTCCTTCAACTCGGGCGGGAAGGTCCGCAGCCGCATCGTGGCGCCGCTTTCGGCCGGCACGTGGGCGAACCAGTCGGTGACCTGCATGCCGCGCCTGGCGCCGATGTCGGGCGGTGTCACCGCATCGATCACGATCGATCTGCCGCCGGCCTCGTCGACACGCGACCAGAAGGGCCGAAAGGCGACGTCCCCGGCGCGGAGGGCGCCGATTTCGTAGGTCTCGGGGTCGAGATGGCGCATGCCGTCATAGAGCCCATGGTGGCTGGGATCGCAGCCATAGGCGAAACTCGGCCACAGCGAGCCGGATTCCATGCCGACAGGATTGCGTAAGCCGGCGGCGATACCGGTGGTGATCTGCGCCGCCAGATTGGGCAGCGCGCCTTCGTCCATCCAGCGTTGCGCCAGGCCCCTGTCGAAGGAATCGAGGCCGATAACGAGAAGTTTTCCGTGGCGTGTCATGGGCCCCTCCGCCACAGCCTAGGACTTCGGTCGCCGGGCGGCAACCTGGGCAAAAGGGATCGGCGGGAAGGGAGGGGTCAGAACTCGACGTCGAGTTCTTCCAGTTCCTCGGGCTCGGCCTTGGCGGCCTCGGTCCACTCGACCATGAGCGGCCAGGCCAGGATGCGCTGGGCATAGGCGGCGCATTCCTTGTCCAGCTTGACGTCGTAGGTCTTGAAGCGGGTGCAGACCGGCGCGTACATGGCGTCGGCCATGGACAGCTCGCCATAGAGATACGGGCCGCCATTGCCCAGCAGGCATTCGCGCCAGATGGTGACGATCCGGTCGATGTCCGCCTGGGCGCCGGCCCAGATCTTGAAGCCGGGGAACCGCGCCTTCAGGTTCATCGGCAAGGCCGAGCGCAGATTGGCGAAGCCCGAATGCATCTCGCCGGCAATGGAGCGGCAATGGGCGCGGTCGACCGGATCGGACGGGAACAGTCCCGCCTCGGGGCTGATTTCGTTAAGGTATTCGGCGATGGCAAGGGTGTCCCACACCGAGATGCCCTTGTGGGTGAGGCGCGGCACCTGGAACGAGGGCGACAGCAACAGCAGTTCGGCGCGGGTCGAGGGATCGTCCGCGGGAAGGATCTCCTCCTTGAAATCCAGCCCCGCCATCTTGGTCAGCAACCAGCCGCGCAGCGACCACGAGGAGTAGTTCTTGCTGCTGATCGTCAGTGTTGCCTTGGCCATCTTCCTTCTCCGCCGGCGCCGCCGTGCGATACGTCGTTGCAGTGTCCGATTCTGAGCGGTTCCGGGCTCGTGTGCAAGTGCGAAAAGATATTAGGGGAAAAGACTAAATATTAAGCTTTTATGCACACAATTGAGGCAAAGTAACGAGTGTCGCCCCATGCAGAAGTCTCTCGCAGTGCAGCAAAAAATACATTAGCCTGATGCTCCGGGTGGCTTCGGCGCATGGCGCGACGGGCTGTCCTCACGTCTGACCGGATCGGCTTCTGAACGCATGATCTACCTCGCCTATCAATCCACGACCGACTTCATGGAGCCGTTCCGCGCGGCTGCCCAGGTCGCCGCATCCATGCTTGGCGCCAGCGGCTTCGGCGACAACTACTTCGTCCGCACCATGTCGGCGTCGTTCGAGCTGCTCAGCCGCACCAAGCTGACTCACGGCCGACCGTCGTACCAGCTCGATAAGGTGATGGTGGGCAACAGCGAGGTCGAGGTGGTCGAGGAAGCCGCCTTCGTGACGCCGTTCGGCACGCTGCTGCACTTCAAGAAGGATGTCGAATCGGCACAGCCCCGGGTTCTGGTCGTGGCGCCGCTGTCGGGCCATTTCGCCACATTGCTCCGCAATACAGTTGAGACCCTGCTGCCGGAAAATGACGTGTACATCACCGACTGGCACAACGCCCGCGACGTTCCGAAAGACGCCGGCGTGTTCGGCTTCGACGAGTATGTGGACCATGTCATCCAGTTTCTCGAGCATATGGGGCCCGGCTCGCACGTCATCGCCGTCTGCCAGCCCTGCGTCCAGGTGCTCGCGGCCGCGTCGGTGATGGCGCAAACCGAGAACCCCGCCCAGCCGCTCAGCATGACGCTGATGGCCGGCCCCATCGACACGCGGATCAATCCCACCAAGGTCAACGAACTCGCGACCACCCACTCGATCAAGTGGTTCGAGAAGAACCTGATTTCGCGGGTGCCGATGGGTTTCGCGGGTGCCGGGCGGAAGGTCTATCCGGGCTTTGTGCAGCTCACCGCGTTCATGAGCATGAACCTGGACCGGCACATCAAGGCGCACACCGACCTGTTCGACCACCTGGTGAACGGCGATGTCGAGAAGGCGGACGCGACCAAGGACTTCTACGACGAATATTTCGCCGTGCTCGACTTGTCGGCCGAGTTCTATCTTGAGACCGTCCAGCGCGTGTTCCAGGAAGCGCGGCTGGCCCAGGGCACACTCGAATGGCGCGGCATGAAGGTGGATCCCTCGGCGATTCGCCGCACATCGCTGCTGACCGTCGAGGGCGAGCGCGACGACATCTGTGCTGTTGGCCAGACCATGGCTGCGCAGGATCTGTGCAGCAAGCTCCGTCCATACCGGAAGCGCCATCACATGCAGGCGGGCGTGGGCCACTACGGCGTGTTCAGCGGTCGCCGCTGGCAGAACCAGATCTATCCGCTGGTCCGCAACATGATGCTGGCCAGCGAATAGGCGTCATCGATTTCTGATAAGTGATTTGTCGAACGGATGACGCGACAGGGGCGCGTTCAGCGGTTTGACAGTGTCTGGAGTTTGACGGTGTCTGGCGTTTAAAGACGCCTGGGATGGTCCGGAAATAAGTGGGGCGGTACAGCTAGAAAATTAACTGTGCCGCCCCGCAACCCCAGTATTGGATCCGGCTATGGGCCGATAGCTCTCCGGATCCTCACCGCAATAGTGCTTGGGCCGGCAAAACGGCGGTGCGCGTACAGGGGCTGACCAAATTCGCAAATAGTTAAACGTTGAACCCCGTCAGTGTGCGTTCGCTCCGGTCGCCAGCGCCTTGCGCCTGGCTTTGCCTTCGGGATCTCCAATCATGACAACAGGAGTTCCGTTAGCGTCGTATTACCGGAGGGACCGCACTTCACGTGGCTCCCACACGGTTCAAACATGCCGCGAAATGTCCCCAATCGCAAGAGGATTCACGCGATCCGTCTTCAAAAAACGGCAAAGATTGGGCAAAGCCATGTCTGCCGTCGTGCTTTTACGGCGCCTCGAGGGCCCCTTAACCGAAATCCGTAAAATTCTAAGGGTCTGGATTACCGAATCCGGCGACCGGCAAATGCCGATTCGCGGCGCACCGCCAGCGGGCCTCGTCAAGGGACGGGGTTGCTGCCGAGATGGGCCGTGGCGGGGCTGTATTCGGGCGGCGGATCCTCATGCATCATCTGGGCGAACGGCATGGCGCTAAAGCCGAGCAGGAAGCCGGCGAGCAGGATGATTCCAATTGATTTGAATGGCATCCGAGACCCCCTAGCCCACGAATCGCCGCATTGACCGCAGTCATGCTGACTCGAAGAAAGCGCGCCGATCAACCGAAAAGAATCGGCCTTAGGATGCGTCTGCCAAGGCGTTGGGCCGGCGCGTGCAATGTCTCGCACCGGCGGCAATCCGCGAGTCGCGGTCAGTCGTCGTGGGGCCTGCGGTTGGGGGCAACGGGGTACAGGTTGGCGAAGCTGGCGTCGCGCTTCTCGCGGAACGCGGTGACGCCCTCGCGCAGATCACGACCGCCGACAAGCGTCGCCGCGGTCCAGATCGCCACATAGTTGAGGCTGTCGGCGACGCTGTGGTCGCGGGCGTAGTTCATCAGTTCCTTGGAGCCGTGGACGGCGAGCGGCGATTTCCCGGCAATTCCCCGGGCGATCTCCATGACCGCCGCAATCATGTCCTCATGTGTGTCATAGACCTTGTTGACGTACCCCACGTCCCTCGCTTCGTCGCCATACATGCGGCGGCCGGTGAACGCCAGTTCGCGGGCGATCCCGGCGGGAATCAGGCGCGGCAGGCGCTGCAGCGTGCCCAGGTCCGGCGCCATGCCGATATTCACTTCCTGAACCACGAAGAACGCATCCTTCGTGCAATAGCGCATGTCGGCGCAGACGGTCATGTCGAGGCCGCCGCCGACGCACGCGCCCTGGATGGCGGCGAGCACCGGATAGCGGCATCTTTCGATTCGGCTCAGCCGGTCGTGCAGATCGAGCAGATGGCGGCGGAACGCCTCGCGCTTGCGTCCCTCGTCCTCGTCGCTGAGCGCGTTGAGGCTCTTGAACGAGTTGAGGTCGAGGCCGGCGCAGAAGTGCTTGCCGGTCGACGACAGCACCACCACGCGCACGTCGTCGCGCGCCTCGATGGCCTCGAACGCGGCGGGAAACTCCACCCAGAAGTCCGGGTTGAGGCTGTTGAACGCGTCGGGACGGTTCAGGATCACGTGAGCGATCTGGTCCTTCACCTCTAGCTTGACGGCTTTGGGCATAGTGCTTTCCTGTCAGTGATTTACGCTCACGGCGATTGCCCCTCACCCTACCCTCTCCCAGAGGGAGAGGGAAAGAAATGGCACACTCCATAGAACCCTCTCCCATTGGGAGAGGGTAGGGTGAGGGGCGTTGTCTCCGCTTACTCCGCCGCTGCCTTCGCCTTCCGCCCGTAGAAGGTTTCGCCCCTGGCCGCCATGTCGCGCAGCAGCTTGGGCGGGGCGAATCGGGCGCCGTATTGCTGGGCGAGGCGGTCGCACTCGCGCACGAACGCCTCGACACCTACCGCGTCGATCAGGCTGAACGGCCCGCCGGTGAACGGCGCGAAGCCCCAGCCGAAGATCGCGCCGATATCGCCGTCGGCGGGATCGGTCAGCACGTTCTCCTCGAGGCAGCGGGCGGCTTCCACCGCCTGCCGGTAGAGGAAGCGCTTCTTCACCTCGGCCACGTCGGGCTGGTCGGCGGCGGACGGCCAGTTTTCGGTCAGGCCGGGCCACAGGAACTTCTTCCCGCCTTCCGGATACTCGTAATAGCCCTTGCCGGCCTTCTTCCCGAGGCGGCCCAGTTCCATCAGCTTGTCGACGATGTGGTCACCCGGTGCGGGCTTGTAAGCGTCACCGAGATCCTTCTTGGTCTGCTCGCGGACCTTGTAGCCCAGCTCGATCGACACCGCGTCGCCCACGTCGAGCGGCCCGACCGGCATGCCGGCCTGCTTGCCGCCATTTTCGATCAGCGCCGGGACCAGCCCGTCCGCCAGCATGGCGAGGCCTTCGGCCACATAGGTGCCGAAGCAGCGCGAGGTGTAGAAGCCGCGGCTGTCGTTGACCACGATCGGCGTCTTGCGGATCTGGCCCACATAGTCCATGGCGCGGGCCAGCGTCTCCTGCGAGGTTTCCTTGCCCATGATGATCTCGACCAGCGGCATGCGGTCGACGGGCGAGAAGAAGTGCAGGCCGATGAAGTCCTGCGGACGCGAGAAGCTCTTGGCCAGCCCGGTGATCGGCAGGGTCGAGGTGTTGGAGGCGAACACCGGCAGGTTGGGGATCGCAGCCTCGGTCTTGCGGGTGACGCCGTCCTTGATCTCGCGGTTCTCGAACACCGCCTCGATCACCAGGTCGCAGCCCTTCAGGTCGTCATAGGACGTGGTCGGCTTGATGCGGTCGAGCAAGGCCTGGCCCTTCTCGGCGTTGACCTTGCCGCGCTGTACGCCCTTGTCGACCAGGCCCTGCGAATAGGCCTTGCCCTTCTCGGCGGCCTCGATGGTGGTGTCGAGCAGGATCACGTCCATGCCGGCCTGGGCGGACACATAGGCGATGCCCGCGCCCATCATGCCGGCGCCCAGCACGCCCAGCGTCTTCACCTGGAACTTGTCGACGCCCTTCGGCCGGCGGGCCAGCTTGTCGGCCGCCTGCTTGTTGAGGAACAGTGAGCGGATCATGGCCTTCGATGACGGATCCATCATCAGCTTGGTGAAGTAGCGGCTCTCGATCCTGAGCGCGGCGTCCATCGGCACCTGATGGCCTTCATAGACACAGGACAGGATCGCCTGGACCGCCGGATAGTTGCCCAGCGTCTCCTTCTGCACCATGGCGTTGCCGCCGGTGAAGGTCTGGACGATGCCCGGGTTGAAGGCGCCTTCGCCGCCCGGCACCTTGAAGCCTTTCTTGTCCCAGGGCTGGACCGGATCGCCCTTTTCCCTGATCCACGCCTTGGCGCGGGCGACGATCTCGGAAAGCGGCGCCAGCTCGTGGACCACGTTGCCGGCCTTGGCTTGCTGGGGCGAGATGGAGTCGCCCTTAACCAGCAGCATTAACGATGCCTGCACGCCCATCAGGCGGGGCAGGCGCTGGGTGCCGCCGCCGCCGGGGAGCAGGCCTACCTTCACCTCGGGCAGGGCGAGCTGGATCTTCGGATCGTCGGCGCAGACCCGGTAGTGGCAGGCGAGCGTGATCTCGAGGCCGCCGCCCATGGCGAGGCCGTTGATCGCCGCGGCGAACGGCTTGCCGCAGGTCTCCATGCGGCGCATCTGGCCGTTCATGGCATAGGCGGCCTTGAACATATCGGCGACCGAGGCGCTGCCGGCCTGCGAGCCCAGCATGTCGAGGTCGGCGCCAGCGAGGAACGCGGGCTTGCCGGAGGTGATGACCGCGCCCTTGATGGCCGGGTCGGTGGCGACCTTCTCGATCAGTTCGGACAGGTCGCGCGAGACCGCGGCGTTGATCACGTTCATGGACCGGCCGGGCAGGTCGATGGTGAGGAGGGCGATGCCGTCGCTATCGACCTCGAACTTGATGGTTACGGTCATTGTCTTGCTCCCGATTCGGCGCTCAGACGCGCTCGATGATGGTGGCGGTGCCCATGCCGGCGCCGATGCACAAGGTGATGAGCGCGGTGTTCAGGTCGCGCCGCTCCAACTCGTCCAGCACGGTGCCCAGGATCATGGCGCCGGTGGCGCCCAGCGGATGGCCCATTGCGATGGCGCCGCCATTGACGTTGATCTGGTCGTGCGGGATGTCGAGCGCCTGCATGAAGCGCAGCACCACCGAGGCGAACGCCTCGTTCAGCTCCCACAAATCGATGTCGTCCTTGCTCATGCCGGCGCGCTTCAGCGCCTTTTCTGCGGCGAAGGACGGGCCGGTCAGCATGATCGTGGGTTCGGATCCCACGTCGGCGAAGGCGCGGATGCGGGCGCGCGGCTTCCTGCCGATGGTGGCGCCGATTTCCCTGGTGCCGACCAATACGGCGGCCGAGCCGTCGACGATGCCAGAGCTGTTGCCGCCGTGATGCACATGGTTGAGCTTCTCGATCTCCGGGTAGCGGAGCTGGGCGACGGTGTTGAAGCCCAGCTCGCCCATGTCGACGAAGGACGGCTTCAGCGAGGCCAGCGACTGCATGGTGGTGTCGGGCCGCATGTGCTCGTCGTGGTCGAGCACGGTGAGGCCGAGGATGTCCTTCACCGGCATGATCGAGTGCTTGAAGTAGCCCTGCTCCCACGCATGGGCGGCGCGCTTCTGGCTTTCCACCGCATAGGCGTCCACGTCGTCGCGGCTGAAGCCGTACTTCGTTGCGATAAGATCCGCGCCGATGCCCTGAGGCGCAAAGTGCGTCTTGATCGCCACCGACGGGTCCATGCTCCAGGCGCCGCCCGACGAGCCCATCGGCACGCGCGACATGCATTCCGTGCCGCCGCCGACCACCAGGTCCGACTGGCCGGACATGACCTTGGCCGCGGCAAGGTTGGTGGCGACGAGGCCCGAGGCGCAGAACCGGTTGACCTGCACGCCCGCCACATCCTCGGAATAGTCGGCGTTCAGCGCGGCGACGCGGGGCAGCACGGCGCCCTGCTCGGCGACCGGATCGACCACGCCCCAGATCACGTCGTCGACCAGCGAAGTGTCCAGGTTGCTGCGGTCACGCACCGCCTGGAGCACCTGCGTCGTCAGGCTGATCGGCGTGATCTCATGCAGGCTGCCGTCCTTCTTGCCGCGGCCTCGCGGGGTGCGGACGGTGTCGTAGATGAATGCATCTGCCATGGGTCTGGTCCTTTGGGTGCGAATTGTCAGAAAGCGTCGGCGGGCAGGGCCATCAGGGACTCGCTGCCGGATTCGATCTTCTTCAGCAGGCTCCCGGTGTCCGGCAGCATGCGCTCGAAGAAGAAGCGGGCGGTGATCAGCTTGTGCTCGTAGAAGGCGGGATTTTCAGCGCCGCTCGCCAATTTGGACTGGGCGGCCTTGGCCATCATGCCCCAGACATGGCCCATGACGACCAGCGCCATCAGCCGCAGATAGTCGGACGCGGCGGCGCCCGCATTGTCGGGCTTGGTCAAGCCGTTCTGCATCAGCCACATGGTGGCCTGCTGCTGGCGGCCCAGCGCCTTTTCCAGCTCGCCGACCAGCGGGCCGAGCACGGCGTCGGCCTTGTTTTCCTTGATGAACGCGCCGACCTCGGCGAAGAACGCCTGGATGGCGCGCCCGCCGTTCATGCCCAGCTTGCGGCCGACAAGATCCATGGCCTGGACGCCGTTGGTGCCCTCGTAGATCGGGGCGATCCGGCTGTCGCGCAGGAACTGCTCGATGCCATTGTCCTGGATGAAGCCGTGTCCGCCCCAGGTCTGCACCGCAAGGCTGGCCACATCGACGCCCATGTCGGTGAAGTAGGCCTTGATGACAGGGGTCATCAGCGCCATGAAGTCGTCCGCCTTCTGGCGCACGGCCTCGTCGGGGTGGTGATGCAGCAGGTCCACCTGGAGACCGGCGATGGCGGCCAGCGCTCGGGCGCCCTCGGTGAAGGCGCGGCCGGTCATCAGCATGCGGCGGACGTCCGGGTGCACGATGATCGGATCGGCAGGACCGTCGGCGTTCTTCGGGCCGCTCAGGGCGCGGCCCTGGAGCCGGTCGCGGGCATAGGCGACGGCGTTCTGGTGCGCCACCTCGGCGATGCCCAGACCCTGGATGCCAACCCATAGCCGGGCCTCGTTCATCATGGTGAACATGGCGGGCATGCCCTTGTTGACCTCGCCGACCAGATAGCCGGTGGCGCCGTCATAGTTCATCACGCAGGTTGCGTTGGAATGGATGCCCATCTTGTGCTCGATGGAGCCGCAGGCGACGCCGTTGCGGGCGCCGACGGAGCCGTCCGGGTTCACCAGGAACTTGGGCACGATGAACAGGCTGATGCCCTTGGTGCCGGCGGGTCCGCCGGGGATCTTGGCCAGCACAAGGTGGATGATGTTCTCCGACAGGTCATGCTCGCCCGCAGAGATGAAAATCTTGGTGCCGCTGATTTTATAGGTACCGTCGGCCTGCGGCTCGGCCTTGGTGCGGATCAGGCCCAGGTCGGTGCCGCAATGAGGCTCGGTCAGGTTCATGGTGCCGGTCCACTTGCCGGCGACCATGTTCGGCAGGTAGCGCTGCTTCAGCTCATCCGATGCGTGGGCGTCGATGGCCTCGACCGCGCTCTTGGTGAGGCCCGGATACATGGTGAAGCCCCAGTTGGCGGCGATCATCATCTCCGAGACCATGATGGCCAGCGTCTGTGGCAGGCCTTGGCCGCCATGCTCGGTCTTTGCCGTGAGGCTGCCCCAGCCGCTTTCCACATAGAGGTCGTAGGCCTCCTTGAAGCCCTTGGGCGTGGTGACCACGCCGTTGTCCCAATGGCAGCCTTCCGCGTCGCCGCTCTGGTTGATCGGGTGCAATACCTCGGACGCGACCTTGCCGGCTTCCTCCAGGATGGCGTCGACCAGGTCGGGGGAAACCTCCTCGAAGCAGGGCAGGTTGGCGTATTTGTCGAGGCCCAGGAGATCGTTGAGCACGAATTTGAAGTCGGCGATCGGCGCGTTGTAGACGGTCATTCCGCGACACTCCTCAGCTTGGCGTTATGTTTGCGCCGGATCTCGTCCAGCGGCGTGCCGGCCTTCCAGTCTTCCAGGAGGCGGCAGAAATTTGCGAGTTCGTCGATGGTGGCGTCCAGGTCGGCACGCTGGCTTTCCAGCGCGGTCAGCCGGTCACGGCACTTTTCCAGGGTCACGACCCGTTGGGTCTCACGGCCGTCGCCCAGGTCGTACAGGTTGAGCATCTCGGTGATGTCGGCGAGCGTGAAACCGACGCGGCGGCCGCGGAGAATCCAGGCGAGGCGAGCCCGGTCGCGGCTGTCGTAGATGCGGTTCTGGCCATCGCGCTGCGGGGTCACCAGACCCTCGTCCTCGTAGAAGCGGATCGTCCGGGGCGTCACCCCGAACTCCTTGGCGAGCTCCGATATGGTCCAGGTCTGCGACACGAAGGAATTTCCCGTTTCGATTCGGCCGGTGCGAAGGAAGATTTAGTTTACCTTTACGTAAACGTCAATACCTGGTTTCCGTGTTACTCGGTCCACCATCGTGGTCTTGTCGCCGTGCGGTGTCTCGCTCATGCTCCGACGGCGCCATTGGGCTGACGGAATGACAGCATACGACATCAGCGTCGCGATCTTCTCGGCCCGTGAAGCGCCGGACGTCCTTTATGGGACCGTCCGCGCCGCGGTCGAGGCAAGCCGCGGCTTCGCGGCCTGTTGCGACGTGATCGTGAACGGTCCGTCTGTCGTGCTGTCCAATAGCCTTCGAGACAGACTCGCGCAGGCTGGCAACGTGCTGCCGCCGGGCGTCGTGCTGAGGATCTTCCATGTCCCGGTGGCCGACAAGGCCCATGCATGGAACGCCTATGTTCATTCGCTCTGGCCTGGCTCGGCGCTCGCCTTCTTCATCGACGGCTATGCCCGGGTGATGCCGGACGCGCTCACCTCCATCAGCCGCGGCATGGGGGACGATCCCGATATCCTCGGAGGCACGGGCGTTCCGACCCACGGCCGGTCGGCCCTGCGGCTGCGCGAGCAGATGCTTCGGCAGCGCGGTGAAGTTTCGGATGGACCCGGCGCTCCACGACTGGAACGAGCGGCGCATATTCGTCGATGCGGGCGCGACCTGGACCGTCGCCGGGGCGACAGGCTCGCCGCTCGATGCCCTCACGGGCCAGTTCCGGCGGATGCTGCGCCAGGCCCAGGGCATGTTGGAGAACCGCGCCGTCCGGCAGCACCTCGCCATCGAGCATCGCAAGCCCGAAACACTGCCGGCAACCGCCCGGGCCATGGTCTCGGATTGGGTCGAGCGGCATGGCGACGAGGCGCGCGCGCTGTTCCGGCGGCATCCGCTCGCCTACCTGGCCTACCGGCGGTTTCCGTCCTGGCCGGCCGCGTCGGACGCGCCGCAGCCCGTGATGATAAGCCGGCTTCCGGCCGATGACGGCGAGGGCGCATGAGCCCGACCACACCGTCCATCAGTATCGCCATGAGCGTGTTCAACAACGCGCCCTACCTGGCCCAGGCTATCGGCGCCATGCTGGCGCAGACCCATGCCGACTTCGAGTTCCTGATCGTCAATGACGGCTCGACTGACGAGTCCGCCGCGATCATCGACGGGTTCGCGGGCCGGGACGCGCGGATCCGCCCCATCCACCAGGAAAATCGCGGGCTTGTGGCCAGCCTGAACCGGATGCTCCACGCGGCGCGCGCGCCGCTGGTCGCCCGCATGGACGGCGACGACGACTGTCACCCGGAGCGGCTTGCCCGGCAGGTCGCGTTCTTGGACGCGAACCCCGATCACGGCGTCGTCGGCACCCAGTCCATCTCGTTCGACGACGCCGGCAACAGGTGGGCCTCGCCGGCGTTCCCGACCAGCGATGCCGAATTGCGGACGCAAATCGCGACCCGTAACGTGATGTGCCACCCCAGCGTGGTGATGCGGCGCGACCTGGTGGTGGCAGCGGGCGGCTACCGGCGCCAGTTCATCCATTGCGAGGACCGCGACCTGTGGCTACGCCTGTCGGAGCGCTCCAGGCTCGCGAGCCTGCCGGAGGCGCTGACCTATTACCGGCGCACGCCGGGGCAGGTGAGCAACCGCCATATTGTCGCCCAGGCGCTCGGTGCCGCCATGGCGTGGCTGGCGCATACGGAACGCGAGGCGGGACGGCCCGATCCGTTCGAAGGCATGGACACGCTGCCGCCGCTGGACGATCTCGACCGGCTGCTCGGCCGCGCCGGCGTGGCCGCGTCGGTGCGCGAACGGGCGCTGCCGCAACTGATCTACACGCCGCTCGGCCTGTCGTCCGAAGCATTCCGGATGGTGCTCGATCAGGTGAGCGAGGGCGGCTCGCTTCCGCGGCCCTGGCGGCTTGTGGCGCGGCTGGTGAAGTTCGGCCAGCCGGGCAGGGCGCTCACGTTGGCGGCGGCGCTGCTGCGCGCCTGATCAGGCTTTTCTCAGCCTGAACCGGAACTGCCCGCCGGTCTGCTCCCATTCCAGCAGCTCGTGACCGGTCTGCCGGCAGAAGGCGGGGAACTCGTTGACCGAGGCGGTGTCGGTGGCCAGCACGTCGATGACGTCGCCCGCCGCCATGTCCCGCAGCGCCTTCTGCGCCCGCAGGACGGGCAGGGGGCACAGCAGGCCGGTGGCGTCGAGCACCTTCACGCGCCGCCGGGCCTAGGCATCGGCGGCCGGCTGCAGGCGCACATAGGAACTGCGATGGAACAGCAGCGGGGCGGCCTCGGACACCACGTCGGTGTGCAACACGCGGCAGATGAACAGGATATGGTCGCCGGCGTCGACCCGCTGATCGATCCGGCAGTCGAAGGCGGCGAGAGCGCCGGGAATGATCGGCGCGCTGGTCTTCCACAGCTCGAACGGGATGTCGCCGAAGCTCTTGTCGCCGGGCGTCGAGAACCGCCCGGACAGGCCAACCTGCTCCTCGCACAATACGTTCACGCCGAATTCGCCGGCGGCCATGAAGTCCTCGTACTGCTCGGACTTCTTGCCCAGGCTGAACAGGATCAGGGGCGGGTCGAGCGACACCGACGTGAACGAGTTCATGGTCAGGCCGATGGGCCCGCCGGCGCGGTTGCGCGTGGTGACGACCGTGACGCCGGTCGCGAAACACGAGAAGGCGCGGCGCAGGGCCTTTGGGTCGATGCTGTCGCTGTCTTCCATCGTGATTCCGTCCGCGATCCAATCCGCCGCCATTGATTTCAGAAGTCGGCGGCAAGTGCAAGGTTCGCGGCGGTTGCGCCGCCGGGCCGGCCTGCGCATATTGCGCTGCAAGAGCAGGAGCAACATGATGCCGCTTTCAGAGCCGCAGCCCGGGCGCAAGCCGCTGCACACCCGCACCATCGTGATGGACGCCTTCTATCGAGAGGACGGGCTGTGGGACATCGAGGGCAGGGTCACCGACGTCAAGAACTATGCCTATGACAGCCATGTGCGCGGCCAGGTCGACTCCGGCGACCGGGTGCACGACATGTTCATCCGCATGACGCTGGACGACCATTTCACCGTGCAGGGTATCGAGGTGAAGATGGACGTCTTCCCGTTCTCGATCTGCAACGAGGTGGAGCCCAATTTCCAGGAGTTGGTCGGGCTGAAGGTCGGCTCCGGCTGGATGAAGAACGTGCGCGAGCGGGTCGGCGGCAAGCATGGCTGTACCCATGTGGTCGAATTGTTCGGCCCGATGGCGACGGTGGCGTTCCAGTCGATCCCCAGCTATTCCCGCATCCGCGATGCCGACAAGCCGAAGGACCCGAACGCGCCCAAGCGCAAGCCGTTCTCCATCGGCGGCTGCCATTCCTGGGCCTATGACAGCCCGATCACGAAAAAGCTGGCACCGGACTGGTACCGCGAGGATTAGAAGCCGACGATCAGGAAATCCATCGCGGCAATGAATACGTCCCGTTGGTGACCGAGAGACGTGACTTTAGCGCCCAGCCTCGACTTGGGAATGCCGGCCATTTGCGGCATGGCGACCAGATAGTCTCTGTCTCCAAGGGTGACCACAGGTGCGAGCTTTGCTGGCAGGTTTCCGAGAGCGCCCAGGCTGTAGAGCGGCGCGACCAGCCGCGTCGCCAGATAGTCGACGAAGTCGCTTTGCAGGATGATAAAGAAGGCAGGCTGATTGGGTTGCGAAGCGTTCGGATTTTGATGGACGTCGAATTGCGCCATGGCTGATCAGAACGAACGCAGGCCATCGCTGAAGACGCCATTTTCCTCGACGAAACGATTGTATTGGTCGAGCGCTTCTCGATTCTCATCTTCCCATTGCCGCTTCCTCTCGTCCCAGACAGCCTTCTTTAGGCCATCCTCGAAAACCTGGGAAAGGTTGAGGCCCATGGACCTTGCAAGTTCAACCAATTCAATATCAGCGGTCAAATTGACGGCCTTGCGCTTGGAGACATTTTCGACGCGATTCATGATGCGCACTCCTTATGCGCATAAGCTATGCGCATCAATTCGGTGTGTCTAGCCAACAAGTCCGGTCAAGTCGATCGCTTCCTGCCATGAACTGATGCGCGGCAGGCAGGCGATCTCCACCGTGCCCACGAAGCGGCCAAGGGAAGCCTGTGTTTCCGCCAGCGGAACCGGGCTGTCCGGTGACTCGGAGATGATGATGCCGGTGACCCTGACACGCCGGTTGTTGAGTGCTTCAAGCGTCGCGATTGTGTGGCTCAGCGTGCCCAAATATGAGCCGCAGACCAGCAGGGCCGGGATCGACAGTTCGGCGATCCAGTCGGCGACCGTGTGGTTATCGGTGAGCGGCACGAAGGCGCCGCCGACACCTTCGATCAGCGTATGATCCGTCTGCTCGGGGCCGTCGGAAAACTCGATCAGCTTCAGGAAGTCGATGGTGCGGCCCTCACGAATCGCCGCCATGTCGGGCGAGATCGGCTCGGCGAAGCGCCAGGGCGAGATGTCCGCGATCGTTTCCGGCGTCACCGGCCGGTCCATCGCCCGCAGCAACTCGGCGGTGTCACTTTCGGCCAGGGTTTCGTCGGTGAAGCCGCTGATAACCGGTTTCAGCGCGCGTACCGTCTTGCCCCTCGCCCGCAGCTGCCGGGTCAGCACGCTGGTCACCAGCGTCTTGCCGATGCCGGTGCCCGTCGCGGTGATGAAGGTGCTGGTCATCCGGCCAGTCCCAGCTCGCGCATGGACGACACCAGTCCGTCGATTTCGGATTCAGTATGGGCCGAAGAGAACGTCACGCGCAGCCGCGCCGTGCCGTCGGGCACGGTCGGCGGGCGGATGCCGGTCACCAGGTAGCCGCGCTCCTGCAGCGCGGCCGAAGCCTCCATCACCCGCCGCGCCTCGCCGAGGATGACGGGCACGATGGGGCTCACCGGCGCAGGCAGGTTGAGCGCGGTGCAGAACCGGGCGGCGTTCCTCACCGGCCGCGCGCACATCTCCGGATCACGCTCGATGATCTCCAGCGCCTTGATGGCGGCGGCGATGGTGCCCGGCGGCAGGCCGGTCGAATAGACGAAGCTGCGGCCCCGGTTGCGGATCAGGTCGGCGACCGGCTGGCTCGCACAGAGATAGCCGCCATAGGCGCCGATGGCCTTCGACAGCGTGCCCATCTGCAGCGGGACGTCGGATTTAGTCGCGCCAAGGAAGCTGCTGCCGCGGCCGCCGCCGACGACGCCCAGGCCGTGCGCGTCGTCGGTCATCAGCCAGGCGTCGTATTCGCGGGCGAGATCGGCGAGGCCGTCGATGGGTGCGAGGTCACCGTCCATGCTGAACACGCCATCGACGGCGATCAGGCAGGCGCCGTGCGCGGCGCGGTGCTCGCGCAGCAGGGCGCGGGCATGGTCCAGGTCGTTGTGGCGGAACACGTGCGCGGCCGCGCCGCTCATCCGGCCGCCGGCGAACAGGCAGGAATGGTTCAGTTCGTCCTGCAGGATCAGGTCGCCGTCGCCGACAAGGCAGGGAATCACGCCGACATTGGTCAGGTAGCCGCTGCCGAATACCAGGCAGTCTGAGGTCTGCTTCCAGCGGGCCAGCCGTGCTTCCAGCGCATCGTAGAGCGGCGTGTTGCCCGAGATCAGCCGCGAGCCGCCGGAGCCCGCGCCGTAGCGGGATGTCGCCTCGCGCGCCGCCTCGATCACCTCGGGATGGTGCGACAGGCTGAGATAATCGTTGCAGCAGAACGAGATGAGGTCGCGGCCGCCGCGCCGCGCGCCGGTCTCGCCGAAACGGTCGGTCGGGATCATCCGGCGGCGCAGGCCCTGGGCCTCCAGCCGCTCCAGTTTTTCGCGGGCAAAGTCATCGAGCGATGTCATGGCGCGTCATGTATCATAGTCGCCCAGAAGTGGACAGGCGCGGCGATATCGTTGCCGCGTGGCTTGACAGATGAGGCGGTCGCGGCAAGGGTAGCCGCGAATTCCGGAGGATGCCGATGACCGATACAATCCGCCACGACTGGACGCTCGGGGAAATCACGGCGCTATTCGATCTGCCGTTCAGCGACCTGATGTTCCGCGCCCAGGGCGTGCACCGGCGGAACTTCGATCCGAACAAGGTCCAGCTCAGCACCCTGCTGTCGATCAAGACCGGTGGCTGCGCCGAGGATTGCGCCTATTGCCCGCAGGCGGCGCGTTACGACACTGGCGTCGACGCAGGCAAGCTGCTGCCGCTCGAAGAGGTGCTGGCCGACGCGAGCCGCGCTCGAGACGCGGGCGCGTCACGTTATTGCATGGGCGCGGCATGGCGCTCGCCCAAGGACAAGGACCTGGACAAGGTGATCGAGATGGTGCGCGGTGTGCGCGCCATGGGCCTCGAGACCTGCGTCACGCTCGGCATGCTCAAGGCCGAGCAGGCGAAGCGGCTGAAGGACGCCGGCCTCGACTACTACAACCACAACATCGACACCTCGGAAGAGTTCTACGGCGAGATCATCACCACCCGCTGCTACGAGGACCGGCTGGAGACGCTGGAGCACGTGCGCGACGCCGGGCTCAGCGTCTGCTGCGGCGGCATCGTCGGCATGGGCGAATCGCGCGACGACCGCGCCGGCATGCTGATGACGCTGGCCAACCTGCCGAAGCACCCCGAAAGCGTGCCGATCAACATGCTGGTGCAGGTCGAGGGTACGCCGCTGTTCGGCGCCGAGGCGCTCGATCATTTCGAGTTCGTCCGCACCATCGCCGTCGCCCGCATCATGATGCCCGAGAGCTTCGTGCGCCTGTCCGCCGGCCGCGAGACCATGGACGACGCGGTACAGGCGCTGTGCTTCCTGGCCGGCGCCAACTCGATCTTCTATGGCGAGAAGCTGCTGACCACGCCGAACCCGGAGAACGACCGCGACGCCCGCCTGTTCGACCGGCTGGGCATCGCGCCGCTGGCCATGGAAGACCTCGCGGCGCGCCACGCGGCGGAATGACGTCATCCACCACCCCAAGGCTGCCCAACGCGGCGCCGGAATGGCTCCGCGACGGCTACCAGCACATCTGGATGCCGTACACCCAGATGCAGACCACGCCGCCGCCGGTGGCGGTGACGAGGACCGACGGCGTCCGGCTGACGCTGGCCGACGGGCGCGAACTGATCGATGGCACCGCGTCGTGGTGGACAGCCTGCCACGGCTACAACCACCCGCACATCGTCGCCGCCATGCAGAAGCAGGTCGCCGAGATGCCGCACGTCATGTTCGGCGGGCTGGCGCATGAGCCGGCGTTCCGGCTGGCGTCGCGCCTCGCCGCGCTGACGCCGGGCGACCTGGACCGGGTGTTCTTCGCCGAGGGCGGCTCGGTCGCCGTCGAGGTCGCCATGAAGATGGCGCTGCAATACTTCATCAACCGGAGACAGGCCGAGCGGAGCAAATTCGTCAGCTTCTTCGGCGGCTATCACGGCGACACCTTCGCGGCCATGTCGGTGTGCGATCCCGAGGACGGCATGCACGCGCTGTTCAGGGACGCCATGCCGCAGAACTATGTCACCGCGCTGCCGGAGACGCCGGAGCAGCAGGACGCATTCAACCTGTTCATGGACGAAAACGTCCACCGTATCGCCGCGGTCATCGTCGAGCCGCTGGTGCAGGGCGCCGGCGGCATGCAGTTCCACGGCGCCGAGGTGCTGCGCTGTCTGCGCGAGGCCTGCGACCGGACCGGCGCGCTGCTGATCTTCGACGAAATCTTCACCGGTTTCGGCCGGACCGGGGCGATGTTCGCCGCCGAGGCCGCCGGTGTGATTCCGGACATCATGTGTATCGGCAAGGCGCTTACCGGCGGCACCACCCCGCTATCGGCGGCCATCGCCCGCGAGCATGTATTCGAGGCGTTCCTCAGCGATGATCCGCAGGCGGCGCTGATGCACGGCCCCACCTTCATGGCCAATCCGCTGGCCTGCGCGGCCGCCAACGCGGCACTCGACCTGTTCGAGCGGGATCCCTGGCGCGAGAACGTGGCGCGGATCGAGGCCCAGATGCGGCGCGAGCTGGAGCCCTGCCGGGCGTTGCCGGGCGTTGTCGACGTGCGGGTGATGGGCGCCGTCGCGGCGGTCCAGCTCGAAGACCTGAGCGACAAGGAAGCGCTGAAGGCCCGGTTCATGGACGAGGGCGTCTGGCTGCGGCCGTTCGGCGACATCGTCTACCTGACGCCGCCCTTCATTATCGGCGAGGAGGATCTTCGACGGTTGACCGGCGCCATAGTCGGCGTACTTTCGGCGCGGGGCTGCTGATACCGCGCGCGGAAAACTCTTTTCCGTTGCGCCTTCGAACCAATATAAAATGCGCAAGATCGGAAAGCGCCCCAATGGACATTCGAGTCGATACGCAGCCTGAAGCTGACCTGCCCGCCGACGTGCTGGAGCGGGCGAATGCAGTCGCGGCGGCGCCGGTGAGCCTGGTCACCGGCATCGACGTGGCGCTGATCGCGGGCGAGGGTGCGCCGCTGACGGCCGGGGACGTGGTCTACTACGTCGAGCGGGCCGCCAACGGCTTCGCCGGGCAGATCCAGGCGGAGAAGGGCGCCGAACGGGTCGCCGCGCTGCGCGCCGAGTTGGCGCGCCGTGGCCTTGACGGCTTCGTTGTGCCGATGGCCGACGAGTACCAGAACGAATTCGTGCCGCGTCACGCCCAGCGGCTCGCCTGGCTCAGCGGCTTCCTGGGCTCGGCCGGGAGCATCATCGTGCTCGCCGACAAGGCGGCGGTATTCGTCGATGGCCGCTACACCCTCCAGGTGCGGGACCAGGTGGACCTCGAGGTATTCGAGACAAAGTCCTATCTCGACGTGCCCAAGTGGGTCGGCGAGAACATGAAGGCCGGCCAGAAGCTGGGCTACGATCCTTGGCTGCATACCGAGACCGGCGTCAAGGCGCTGCTCGAGGCCTGCGAGAAGCCCGGGGCCGAGTTGGTCGCCGTCGACGGCAATCCCATCGACGCGGTCTGGACCGAACAGCCGCCGCGCCCGCTGGCGCGCATCGTGCCGCACGACCTGCGTTATACCGGCGAGCCTGCCGCCGACAAGCGGGCGCGCATGGCCGAGGCGGTCAAGAACGCGGGCGCCAGCGCCCTCGCCCTGTCGGCCACCGATTCCATCGCCTGGCTGCTGAATATCCGCGGCGCCGATGTGGCGCGCACGCCGCTCGCGCTGTCCTACGCGCTGCTGCACGACGATGCGTCGGTCGATCTGTTCGTCGACGAACGCAAGGTTGACGCGGCCCTGCGCACCCATCTGGGCAACCAGGTGCGGGTCGAGCCGGAAGCCGCGTTGGCGATGGCGCTCGCCGGCTTCAAGGACAAGTCGGTGATGGTTGATCCGGCGTCCGCGCCGGCCTGGATCGTCGAACGCCTGCAACAGGGCGGCGCGACGATCGTACGCAAGACCGATCCGATCCAGAAGGCCAAGGCGCTCAAGAATCCGACCGAGCTGAACGGTACCCGCGCTGCCCACAAGCGAGACGGCGTCGCCCTTGCCAAGTTCTTTTGCTGGCTGGCCGCGAACGCGCCGAAGGGCACGGTGGACGAGCTGTCGGCGGTGGCGCAGCTGCAGGCGTTCCGCCAGCAGGGCGACCTGTTCCGCGATCTCAGTTTCGACACCATCTCGGGCGCCGGTCCCAACGGCGCGATCGTGCATTATCGGTCCACCGACAAGACCAATCGCACCCTCGGGCTCGGCGAACTCTACCTCGTGGATTCAGGCGCCCAGTACCTGGATGGCACCACGGATGTTACCCGTGCCATTGCCATCGGCACGCCGTCGGCCGAACATCGCGACCGGTTCACCCGGGTGCTGCGCGGCCATATCGCGTTGGCCATGGCGCGCTTCCCGAAGGGCACGACCGGCCACCAGCTCGACGTGCTCGCGCGCATGCCGCTGTGGCAGGGCGGGTTCAACTTCAACCATGGCACGGGCCACGGAGTCGGGTCCTATCTGGGCGTCCATGAAGGGCCTCACAGTATTTCGCCGCGCGCCACCGGCATCGCGCTGGAGCCGGGCATGATCGTGTCGAACGAGCCTGGTTACTACAAGGAAGGCGCCTACGGCATCCGCATGGAGAACCTGGTCGCCGTGGTGCCGTCGGAGCCGGGCGAGGACGATTCGCCGTTCTACGAGCTGGAGACGCTGACGCTCGCGCCCATCGACCGGTCGCTGATCGACCCGGCGATGATGACGGGGCCCGAGCTCGACTGGCTGAACACCTATCACCGCCGCGTGCGCGACGAGATCGGGCCCAGGCTGGACGACCAGACCCGCGCATGGCTTGAAACCGCCACCGCGCCGATCACGGCGTAGCGGCCGCCAGCTTCCTGCCTTTCACCACCATCGCCACCGCGATCGCCAGGCCCAGCGCCGCGGCGCCCGCGAGGAACGGCATGGTCGTCCGCCACGGCCACAGCACGTCCAGATAGGCGGTCATCAGACCCAGCCACAGGAACGCCAGCCCCCAGCCCAAGATGGCGCCGGCGTGCAGGACCAGCCCAAGGCGGACGATCCAGAGCGCCGCCAGGCAGAACACCACGCGGTAGAGCGCCGCCAGCGCGCCCCATGGCAGCAGCGCCGTCATCGCAAGCAGCTGCAACACGATCAGGGCGACGAACAGGCCCAGGCCCAGGTTGGTGAAGCCGGGCATGCCGGCCAGCGCCTCGCCGTCCTTCGACCGGCCGGACCGCAGCAGCAGCATGCTGGCCAGCACCACGATGGCACCCGGCAGCATGCCGAACCACCTGCCGCCAGCCGGATAGGCCCTGGATGCCTGTTCCAGGACATAGGCATCCGACGCGATGTAGACGGCGGCGAGCCCGGCCACAATGGCGTAGGTCTTGCCCGTCCGGGCGAACAGGCGGCTGCCGCGCCGCCTGCCCATCCGTCCAAGAACCTCGTACACGAGCGTCGCACCAACCAGATAGATGCCCATCAGTGCGCACACATTCGGATAGGAGGTTCGCCATGCGTGCCAGGCAGCAAGTGCCAGCAGCGGCGCGAAGATCAGGTGCGCCGCGAACTGGGCGCCGCTGAAGCCCCGCGCGCCCCTCATCGCAGCATTACCAGTGCATTGATCGGGGCGTTCGAGTAGCGCAGGCCGGGATCGTAGGAGAACGCTGCTTCGTAGACGGTGCCGTCATCAAGCGTGGCGCGGATCAGGTAGGGCTTGCCTTCGTTGATCAGCGGCGCCTCATGCGGATAAAGCGCGGCGTTGCCGTAAACCGGTGCGGACCATATTTCGATGGGCTTGCCGGTCGCCAGGTCCATCAGGCTCACGCGGGCCGACCCGTCGGCCCGCGACGGCCAAAGGAACAGCGGCTCGGATGCGTTGACGGCTACGGCCTGCTGCGCCGCCGCACGGCGGCCGGGCAGAATCTGCTCGAGCGGCTGGCAGGAGAGAACCCGGCTGGCCGACGCGGGCGCACCGCTCACCCGCGGACCGGCCGGCGTCACCGTCACGACGCCGCCCGTGATGCTTTCTTCACGGCAGGGCGACAGCCAGGTCAGGGTAATGTCGCCCTGGGAGCCCAGGTCGATGCGCGTGCCCGCCACGACGTAGCCATAGAGCACGGCAGCCGGGTCACCCACATTGCGCAGCGCGCTGACCCATGCGACGGGTCGGTTGGGATATGCCCGTTCCGCCGGCCTGGCGACGGCCGCGGCGGCCGCTGGCATCGACGTATCCGGCTCGTCGGCGAACAGGCCCAGCACGCCTCGCGCGTGCGCACCAGCCGCCGGCGACAGGCAAAGGCCCGCCGTCACCGCCATGCGCATGAGCTGCCCCCGGAGCCTCGTGCGCGCCATGATCACTGACGGGAGATGGTGACCGACTCGTAGGGCTCGCCCAGCTTCATCAGGTCGTCGCTTGTGTAGCATTCGGCCTTCATGCTTTCCCCCTCCGCCAGCCCCTTGCGGACACTCTCGATGAAATCCTTGTTGCCGATGGCGGCCTCGCAGGGCCGGGCGGCATCGATATGCGCCTCCCGCTGGAATGCGCCGTATTCGCTGACGGTGTAGCTGACCAAGTTTCCGTTCAGCAGGTAGAACAGGACGATGAGTGTTTTCATGACGCGGGATTATGCAGCCCGGAGAGGCTTGATGCCAGCGGCCTTCAAGCGCCCTTGGCTGCGTCGCGGCGGCCCGGAAGCTGGGCCAGCACGGCGCGCTTCTCCTCGTCGCTGTAGCTCGACCAGCCGCCGATCTCGCGGATGGTGCGGAAGCATCCGAGGCAGTGGCGGTCGCCGATGCGGCACACGCCGATACAGGGGGATTCGATGGACATTGCTGCTCGCTCAGGTTGGCTGTCACTTACCCACACGCGCGCGCCAAAGCAAGCCGGATGCCGAGTCGATGCCTACCAGCCACACTCCGGCCGGCAGCGGCAAATCAGAAAAAGCATATAGTCTCCCGCCAATTGACCTATTATGGCCGGGATTGTTCATTTGAGGTTTAGGTCGGGGCAGGTACAATCGCTGCATGCGATGGACGACGATCATACTGGGGGCTTCACTGCTGGCGGGCGGCGCCGGTCAGGCTCTGGCCTATAGCGAACAGGAAAACGCCCGTGACGCCTATCAGCGCGGCGAGATCATGTCTCTAGAAGACATCAGGCGCAATGTGCAGCGTGATTTCGACGGTCAGATCATCGGCACCCAGCTGAAGTCCAACAACGCCGACTATGTCTATAAATTCCGTGTGTTGTCGCCTGACGGCAACATGATGACCATCGACGTGGATGCGAGAACCTCGCGGGTGATCGACGTCAGGGGCCGGCGCTAGTGCGCGCCCTGGTGGTCGAGGACGATCCCGACCTGATCCGTCAGCTCTCGGAAACCCTGCGCACCGAAGGCTATGCCGTCGACCAGGCGACCGACGGCGAGGAAGCCATGTATCTGGGCGAGGTCGAACCCTATGACGTGGTCGTGCTCGACCTTGGCCTGCCGGTCATGGACGGTGTTTCGGTGCTCAAGTCGTGGCGCGCCAAGGGCCGCACCATGCCCGTGCTGATCCTGACCGCGCGCGGTCAATGGAGCGAGAAGGTCTCGGGCTTCGACGCCGGCGCCGACGACTACCTGACCAAGCCTTTCCAGATGGAGGAACTGCTGGCGCGCATCCGGGCGCTGATCCGTCGGGCGGCGGGACACGCGTCCCCGGTCATGCGCTGCGGACCGGTCGAGGTCGACACCAACAGCGCGACAGTGACGGTGAACGGCGAGTCCATCAAGCTGACCGGGCACGAGTACAAGCTGCTGTCCTACATGATCCACCACATGAACAAGATCGTGTCCCGCACCGAGCTGACCGAACACATCTACGACCAGGATTTCGACCGTGATTCCAACACCATCGAGGTCTTTGTCGGCCGGCTGCGCAAGAAGCTGGGCGTCGATGTGATCAAGACCGTGCGGGGCCTGGGCTACCGCATGGAGCCGGACGGTGAGGCGTCCTAGCTCCCTAACCCTTCGTCTCATCCTCGGCGCCGGCCTGTGGACCCTGTTCGCGCTGATCATCGTCGGCGTGGTGCTGTCTTTCCTGTTCCGGCAATCCGTCGAGCGCAGCTTCGATGCCCGGCTCAACGTGCTGCTGGAAAGCCTGATCGTCTCGGCCGAGTACGACCGCAAGCAGGGCGTCTATCTCAGCGGCTCGTTGCCCGATCCGCGCTTCGAGCAGCCCTATTCCGGCTGGTACTGGCAGATCACGCCGCGCACGGGGCCGGTGATGATCTCGCGTTCGCTGTGGGATCGCGAGATGGCGCAGGATCTGACCCAGCCGGCGCCCCAGCCGCGCCAGTACTATGCCATTGGTCCCGATGACCAGGAGATCCGGGTCATCGAACGCGACATCATCTTCCCCGACGCCGATGCCAGCGTGCGCTTCGCCGTGGCGGCGGTCACCACCGAGAACAAGCAGCAGGTCGCCCGTTTCGTCGGCGCCATCGTGATCGCACTGGGCCTGATGGGGCTCGGTCTGCTGGGTGCCGTCGTGATCCAGGTCCGCTACGGCCTCAGGCCGCTGCGCAGCCTGCGGCGCGAGCTCGAACGGGTGCGCTCGGGCACCGTCGACCAGCTCGAGGGCCAGTATCCCGCCGAGATCTCGCCCGTGGTCGGCGAGCTCAACCAGCTCATCGAGCACAACGCCGAGGTGCTGGCGCGCGCCCGCACCCATGTGGGCAACCTGGCCCACGCCCTGAAGACGCCGCTGTCGGTGCTGGTGAACGAGACCGACGCCGATTCCAGCGCGCTCAGCGTCTCGATCCGCCGGCAGCTCGAGGTCATGCGCCGTCTCGTCGACCACTATCTGGTGCGGGCCCGGACGGCGGCGGCCGGGCAGGTGATCGGTACAAGGACACCGGTCGCGCCCGCCATGCACAGCCTGAAGACGACACTGGAGAAGATCTACGCCAGCCGCGACCTTTCCATCGTCGTCGATGGCGGCGAGAAGCTCAGCTTTCGGGGCGAGCGGCAGGATTTCGACGAGATGCTGGGCAATCTGATGGACAACGCCTGCAAATGGGCGCGGTCGGTTGTCCACGTGACCAGCGAGCGGCGCGACAACCAGCTGGTCTTCCTGGTGGAGGACGACGGACCCGGCATCGGCGACGCGCAGCGCGAGGCCGTGTTCAGCCGCGGCCAGCGGCTCGACGAGGCGACGCCGGGCAGCGGCCTGGGCCTCAGCATCGTCCGGGACATCTCCGGCCTCTATGGCGGCGGCATCGCCCTCGACCGTTCGGAGCTCGGCGGCCTCAAGGCTGTGCTGACCCTGCCGGCGGCCGCGGACTCCGGCACCGCCTGATTCCGGAACATCGCGCCGCCCCATTCGTTCAGGGACTGTTCAGCTAATCGGCTCCATTCTTGCTTCAACGGGGCCGACGGGACTCCTGACGGTTCAAAACGAGGTTCAAAATTGTGAAGAAAGTACTTGCTGTCATGCTTTGCGCGGGTCTGCTTGCAGCGTGTGAAAGCGACGGCTACGGCAACGACAATCAGGTTGCGGGCACCATCATCGGCGCCGGCCTGGGCGTGGCGCTCGGCTCCGCGGTGCATGGCGACGGCGGCGCGGCCATGGTGATGGGCGGCCTGCTCGGCGGCGCCATCGGCAACAGCATCGGCAGCCGCATGGACGAGCAGGATCGCAGGCGGCACGAGCAGGCCTATTACGAGGCCATGAACAACAACCGCGACTACGACACCGCCGGGTGGTACGACGCCGAAACCGGCGCGCGCGGGTCGGTCACGCCGCGACGCACTTACGAGGATCGCCGCGGATACCAGTGCCGCGAATACCAGCAGGAAATCTGGATCGGCGGCCGCCGCGAGGAAGGCTACGGCACCGCGTGCCGCATGCCCGACGGCAGCTGGAAGATCATGAACAATTCATAGGGATATCCGCCGGACCTTCGTGTCCTCGTCAGACTGATTTCCGGCGGATCAAAGTGAGGCGCGGCTGATATCCCCCCAGCCGCGCCTCATTCATTTTACCTTGTTGAGTTTTGACCGGCCTGAGGTGGATACTGGCCGCCATCGCAACTGGATCGAAGGGAGGATGTCATGATCGCCAGCGTATTCGCTGACGTCTCCCGTTTGACCGATGTCTGTCGGCGTCGCAATATCATACGGCTTGCGTTGTTCGGCTCTACCTTGCGGGGAATGGCTCGCCCCGATAGCGATATCGATCTGCTCGTTGAGTTCGAGCCCGGTAAGGAACCGGGTTTGCTGCGCCTCGCGTCTATCGAAGCGGAACTATCCGCGCTCGCAGGTGGTCGGCGAGTTGATCTCAGGACAGCCCAGGACCTGAGCCGTCACTTCCGTGACGACGTGATCCGCACCGCGCAAGTGCAGTATGCGGCCTGACGACGTCATCCGAATTCGACATATGATCGAGGCAGCCGAAGCTGTATCGAATTTCATCTCGGGGCGCAGGCGTACGGCGCTTGATGATGATCGAATGCTGCTGTTTGCGCTGACCAGGGCCATCGAAATCATCGGCGAAGCGGCATCGAAGGTTTCTCCAGAAACTCGATCGACAACTCCTTCGGTCCCGTGGGCCGAAATCATCGCAATGCGCAATCGCCTAGTTCACGCGTACTTCGATATCGATCGAGACATTCTCTGGAAAACGGCGGAACAGGAAATCCCCGAACTTCTTGGGGTGCTGCGGACACTTTCGCCTGGCGCATAGATATCACGCCTCGAACTCCCCCTCCGGCGCGCGGCGCTTGAACTTGATCGTCACCAGCCAGCTGTCCTTGCCGAACTGTCCGGAAACGTCCTCGGCCTCGCTGCTGGTCAGGTCGGCGCCTTTCGGCAGGGCTTCGGCGGCGATGTCGATGGCGCTTTGCGCGTCCGACGCGCTGACGATCGATTCGAAGGTGCCGCGCAGCCGCGACATCAGGCGCGCCTTTTCCCGAGGAACACCGCGACCGCCAGCAGCAGCCAGCCCAGCATCAGCGCCATGCCGCCCGTCGGCGCCATGAAGCCGGGTGTCATGGTGCCGAACGCGCGCAGGTAGAGCGAGCCGCAGAACAGTACCGTGCCGAACAGAAACGCCATGCCGGCGCCGTGCGCGATTCCGGCGCGCGCGTGGCCGATGGACAGGCCGACGGCGATCAACGCGAAGGCATGGTAGAAATGATACCGGCTCGCCGTCTCGAACAGCGAACGGGCGTGATCGTCCATGGGCACGGCGTGGCTGCCGGCTGCGCCGAGGGCGACGGCGGAGAGTGCCAGCACGGCACCGGTGGGAGTCCAGAGTTTCATCGGCGCCTCGGCAGCTCGAACAGCTCGGACAGCAGCTCGTAGGAACGCAGCCGGGCCTTGAAATCATAGCAGATGGTGAGGATGACCAGTTCGCCAACGCCATAGCTGTCGGCGAATTCGGTCAGTTGCTGCTTCACCTGCTCGGGCGCGCCGATGATCGAATGGGTCTTGCGCCGGTTGATCATGGCGCGTTCTTCATCGGTGTAGGGATAGGCGAGCGAGTCTTCGGGCGACGGATAGGGGCCGAGCCTTCCCTGCTCGAAACGCAGTCGCCAAAGGTCGCGGCTGGAGGCGGCGTGCAGCGCCTCCTGTTCGGTGTCGGCGCACAGCACGAACACGCCGACGCTCGCCTTGGGCACGCCGTAGAACCGGGACGGCCTGAAATAGGTGCGGTACTGCTCGACGATCTCGCGGCCGCCCTCGGGCGCGATGAAATGGGCGTAGGAGAACGCCAGTCCGAACTGGGCGGCGAGCGCGGCGCTCTGGTCGCTCGATCCCAGCATCCAGACCTGCGGCACCGTGCCGGGGCGCGGCGTCGCCTTGACCTGGGCGAGCGCCTGGGTCGCCGGCGGCGTATCTGTCAGGAAAGCCAGCGTGTCGGCCACGCGCGTGCCGAAGAACGCCATGCCGACCTGCGAGCCATAGGCCAGCGCGGCGGCGGTGAGCTGGTCGCTCCCCGGCGCACGGCCGATGCCCAGGTCGATGCGGTTCGGCGACATGGTCTCCAGGATGCGGAAGTTCTCGGCCACCTTCAGCGGGCTGTAGTGGCTGAGCATGACGCCGCCCGATCCGACCCGCATGCTCGACGTCTCGGCGGCGATACGGCTGATCAGGATCTCGGGCGAGGACCCGGCGAAGCCGCTGGTGCTGTGGTGCTCGGCCACCCAGAACCTGGTGTAGCCCCAGCGTTCGGTCGCCTTGGCCAGCGCGATGGTTTCGTGGATGGCGTCGGCTGCGGTGCCGCCCTCGCGGATGGGCGACTGGTCGACGACGCTGAGCTTGAGGTCCGGCATGGCGTAAGCACTATGTGGCTTCACGCCGGAACACAAGCCTTGCCCGAGCGGGGCGCCGACTCGCGATGAAGATCATGCGGTGCGGGGCCGCTCGCGCTCCGGACTGGTCGTCCCTTCTACCGCAATCCGGCGTCCCCGCCGGACCAACGTGGTCAAATCGCCATGCCGAGAAGGATGCCGCCGATGAAGACCAGCGCGATGAAGGCGTCAGCCGCCACGATCGTCAGCGCTTCGACGGCGTCGGCCACGTGGCCGGTATCGGGGTGATGCAACTTGAAGGCACGCATGGGTCTGCTCCTTGAGCATGAGTCGCGTCGGCCTCACGCATCAAGATTACCACCAAAGGCGCTGTGGGAAAATGAACAGATTGGTTGCCTTCATCGTGCGTATCAGCACGAAGAGCCGTTTGCCGGCGCGGCCGGGAATGAGAAAGGCCGCTCCAGCGCTAGGCGGAGCGGCCTTTCCTGAGGTCCCGGGAGAGGGAACTCATCAGCCGACGAAGGCCGTGAACAGGCCGGCGCAGGTCAGGAGCGCGATCAGGGCGCCGGTGGCGACGTTCAGCGTGCTGTCGATGTCGATGTGACGGGTCGTATTCATGGTCGTTTTCCTCGTGTCCTATCTCGGGGCGGGAATGCCCTGTCGATGAGAGGAATATATTGCAGGTGCTTCCGTGTGAAAATGATCCGATTTCGCATATTTGGTGTGCATTTATGATCTTGATATGCGTTTTATGAGATATTCTGGAATTAGAAATATCCCCAAAAATCGCCGCTTAATCATATATAAACAGTCAGATATGAACGAATTGATGATTCATAAGATATGCATAAATGCAATGACATAGCGGTATGGATGCTGCGTCGCAACACAAAGTCCGGCCGGAATATGCCGTCGGTGCGAGCGTGCTTCCACGCTCGACTCATGCAGGGGAGCCGTGCATTAATGCGGTTCATGATCGATTGGGACGACATCCGCTATTTCCTCGCCGTCGCCCGCCGCGGTTCCATCACCTCGGCCGCGCGCGACCTGGGCGTGAACCATTCGACGGTGTCGCGCCGCATCGCCGCGTTCGAGGACAATCTGGGCGTCCGGTTGTTCGACCGCATCGCCACCGGCTACAACCTGACGCCGGCCGGCCAGGAGATGGTGCCGTCCGCCCAGCGCATGGAAGAAGAGGCGCTGGGCCTGGACCGCCGGCTTTACGGCCGCGACACCGAGCTGAGCGGCGTGCTGCGGGTGACGACGGCGGGCACCTTCGTCAATCCGTTCCTGATGGAGCAGATCGGCCGTTTCCTCACCGAATATCCCGGCATCGACATCGAGCTGGTGGTGTCTACCGATCTGGCCAACCTGCACGCCCGCGAGGTGGACGTGGCGATCCGCGCCACGATGAATCCGCCGGACACTTTGGTCGGCCGCCGCATCGGCCGTCTCACCGCCATGCTCTATGGCCGCAGCGACTTCATCGCGCCCGGCGAGCCCGGCGCGCCCAACTCGGCGGGATCGCCCGATGTGATCGCCTTCGACGGCGCCCGCGATTACACCGGGGCGAGCTGGTTCCGGGACACCTATCCGAATGCGCGCGCCCGCGTGCGGTTGAACAGCGTCGAGGCGGCGTTCCACGCGATCATCGCCGGCGTCGGCATCGGTATGCTGCCCTGCCATATCGGCGACACCAACCCGGAGCTGCGGCGCCTGCCGCCCTATCACCTGGAGCCGGTGTTCGACCTGTGGCTGCTGACCCATGCCGATCTGCGGCGCACCGCCAAGGTCCGGGCGTTCATCAACTTCATGGCCAACGCCATCATGCCGCACAAGGACCTGATCGAGGGCCGGCGTCCGCCGGGCTTCTCTTCCGGCGACCGGTTGGCCGTCGAGAGCAGTTACGCGGCCGCGACGAACAACGTCTCCGAGGACGTCTCGGCCTAGTTCTTGCGGGTTCCCAGCTTGGCGGTCGAGGACGAGGTGACCAGCAGATCCCCGGCCTCGCTGAAGAGTCGGCCCTCGAGGAACACGATCGAACGGCCCTGGCGCACAACCTGGCCTTCGCCGATCACCGGCCCGATGGGCGCGGGTCCGATGAAGGTCGTCTTCATCTCGAGGGTCTGGATGATCTGGCCGTCGTCCAGCCGCTGGCCAACAGCGCGGGACATGACATTGTCCAGCATGGCCGCGAGAATGCCGCCCTGGATCAGCCCGCTGCTGTTGTCGAACGCCTCGGTGCCCATGTAGCGGATGCGGATCCAGCCCTGCTCGGCATTGCCGTCGAGGAAGGTCGCGCCCAGCGTGTCGTTGATGGCGGCGCGGCGGCGCCCTGTCGGATTCTCGTCGGTCACCCCAGCCTCCCATTGTTTCCCGCGTTTTAACCGCGTGGCGGGCGGCGTCAACGGCGCAGCGGCCTATCAGAATCGATAGTTCGCCGCCCCGTGGCTTTTCTGCTACGCTGCCGCTCGCTGGAAGCAGACTGTCTCAAGGGGAATAACCATGGCAACCAAACTCAAGGATGTGAACGACTGGCGCGCGCAACCGTCGCCCAAGTGGCCGGAGCCGGAGCTGCGTGGTCATCGCATCCCGGGCTATCGCTACCATTCCGAGGATTTCTGGAAGAAGGAATGGGAGACCATGTGGACCAAGGTCTGGCTGTTGCTGGGCCGCGCGTCCGACATTCCCGAGACTGGCGACTACCAGATGGAAGAGATCGGACCCGAGTCGTTCCTCATGGTCCGTCAGCAGGATGGATCCATCCGCTCGTTCTACAATGTGTGCCAGCATCGCGGCGCCCGTCTGATCTTCAATGATCTCGGCACGGTCGATGCATTCACCTGCCCCTATCACGGCTGGCGCTGGGAAATCGATGGCAGCCTCACCTTCGCACTCGATCCCGAGGATTTCCCCGATGGAGACCCGTGCGGCAAGCTGACGCTGGAAGAGGTGAAGACCGAGGTGTTCGCCGGCTTCATCTGGATCAACATGGATCCGGAAAGCGTCACCCTGAAGGAATATCTTGGCCCGATCTGGGACGAGTGGTCGGCCTACGGCTTCGACACGTGGAAGCGCTACCTGGCGCTGAGCGCGCGTTCGCCGGTCAACTGGAAGGTCATCCTGGACAACTTCAACGAGTCGTACCATCTGCCGGCGGTTCATCCGGAGTCGGACACCTCGATCGAAGAGAACTACAAGTGGACCCAGTTCGACCTGTCGGAAGAGGGCCACAACCGCATGATCATGAAGGCGGGCATGCCGTCGCGCTCGCTGATCGGCAAGAACGTGCCGCTGCTCCGCGAGCCGTTGCTGTCGACCCTGAAGGCCTGGAACCTGGACCCGAAGGATTTCGAGGGCCGCGAGTTCGAGACCCGCGAGGCCATCCAGAAGGCCAAGCGCCAGCGCGGCAAGGAGAAGGGCTACGCGCACTACGACAACCTGCGTGACGACCAGCTCACCGACGCCTACCACTACACGATCTTCCCGAACTTCGCCGTGACGGCCTGGTCGGACGGCTTCCACTTCCTGCGCGCGACGCCGCACCCGACCGACCCGACCAAGTGCGTGTTCGACAACTGGTGGTACGCCAGCCAGCCGGAAGGCGAGACCGCGCCGGTGTTCACCGCCGCCGGCCCCGTCGATCGCGACGCCGAGGTGGAGCATGAGGTGTTCGACTATGGTGAGAAGAGCCTCGGCTTTGCCATCGATCAGGACATGGGCGTGACCGCGGGCCAGCAGCTCGGCTTCCGCAGCCGCGGCTTCAACGGCGTGTATCTCTCCGGCCAGGAGCGCCGCATCCGCCGTTATCACGAAGTGATCGACGACTATATGGAAGGCCGCCGCCCGCTGAAGGGCTGATCGCCTCACAGGCCAACGGAAGGGCGGCGCGAGAGATCGCGTCGCCCTTTTCCTTGGTGGCTACATCATTTGCGAGCTCTCGGCTTCGCAGAAGGTCCCCTCAAACCGGCTCGCAGAGCGCGAGGTAATTAGCCGAGGGCGGGTGGCCGAGGAACGTCGCTCCCAGGGTTTCATAGTGCCGGTACGAGATCAGCGCATGGTTCGCTGCCTGCTGCGCGTCGCGTAGCTGGCGTTCCAGCGGGCTGTCCATCCGGCACCCGGTCGTCGCCGCCGTGTTGTTGATCATGCTGACGACCTCCCGGCAGGTCTGCGCGGCATGGGCGCAAGCGAGCAGCGCCGGCCAGAAATATGCCCACTCCGGCATCAGCCGCCCGCCCTTCGACGGCAGCGGCCCGAGATGGGCCTCCAGCCGGTCCTGGGTGTCCATGATGAAGGCGCGCACCGCCATCAGCTTGGCCTGCGCCTCGCCGACGCGGTACTGCACCACGGCCTGGTCTTTCAGCGTCGTGCTGAGGCCCCACGGCACCTTGCCCATGGCCAGCTGGATGAAGTTGTCGATGGCGCCGTGGCACACGCCCAACGCCACCGCCGCCTTGTTGTAGATGGCATGGGTGGGGTTCCGGTAGGTCGGGTTGTCCCACAGCTCGCTGGGCGCCAGCGACCGTTCCGGCAGAAGATGCTCGGGCCGCACGTAGCAGTCCACCATGCGCACGTCATGGCTGCCCGAGCCGCGCATGCCGGACGTGTCCCAGGTGTCGACGATCTCGAACTCTCCCTTGGGTATCATGAATGACGCCTGGGCGGTTTCCCCGGTCGCCTCGTCGACGACCATGGGTCCCATGAGGTAGTTCCATGTGGCGTTCTGGCAGCCGCTGGCAAAGCTGCCCTGGTAGTTCAGCCGCCAGCCATCCCCATCCCGCCTGGCCTTGCGCCCCGGGTTGGGTCCGTTTGCCGGTCCGTGACCGGAGCACACCAGCGCATACCAGTCGTCGAATATCTTCGTCGCCAGCTCGGGCTGCATCTGGCGGATGACCAGGGCGTTGATTTCCGAAGAGATCTGGACGCACCAGCCCACCGACCCGTCGATGGCGGAGCATGCCTCGATGATCTCGATCTGCTCGCGCGCCCTCAGGTTCTCACCGCCGAGCTCGGGCGGCAGCGCATAGCGGTAGATGCCGATGTCGGCCATCTCCTTCGACGCCCAGGCCGGCAGATGCCGAAGCCGTTGCGCCTCGTCGCCCGCCGCGACCAGCTGTTCCCGGATGGAGGCGATGCGCTCCAGCATGGGCGTTTTCTGGAGCGCCTTCTGGCGCTCGATGATTTCGGCTCTAACCATGTCGTTGTTGTCTCCCCGGTGAAGTGATCCGCCCCCTGTTCGGTGGTTCGGATGGAATGCTAGTTCATGAACGGCCGTCAATCCAATGGCGGCGCGCCTCTTGTGGTCAGGCGATCAGCCCCGCGATGGCCGCCGTCATGCAGGTCGCGATGGTGCCGGCGACGATCGATTTGAAGCCCAGGCTGAGGATGTCGCTGCGGCGTTCCGGCGCCATGGCGCCCATGCCGCCGATCATGATGCCCAGGCTGCCGAAATTGGCGAAGCCGCACAGCGCATAGGTCATGATCAGCCGGGAATGCTCGGACAGCGCGCCCTCGGGCAGCGCGGCCAGCTCCACATAGGCCAGCAGCTCGTTCAGGATGACCTTGGTGCCGAGCAGGCCACCGGCAATCTGGGCCTCGCGCCACGGGATGCCCATCAGCCAGGCGACGGGCGATAGCAGCCAGCCGGTCATGCGCTGCAGGGTCAGCGGCTTACCGCCCACGTCGGGGAACAGGCCGATGACGCCGTTGATCAACGTCACCAGCGCCACCAGTACGATCAGCATGGCGACGATGTTGAGCAGCAGGGTGATGCCGCTGGTGGTGCCGCGGGTGATCGCATCCATGGCATTTTCGGCCTCGGAGCGCGGCACCGACAGGGTCTGCTCCTGCGGCCGATTGGATGGCGGCACCATCAGCGCCGCCACCATGATCGCGGCCGGCGCGGTGATCACCGACGAGGTGATCAGGTGCCCCGCCGCATGCGGCACGATAGGCGCCAGCATGGTGGCGTAAAGCACCAGCATGGTGCCGGCGATGCCGGCCATGCCGCCCACCATCACCAGGAACAGGTCGCCCCGGTCCATGCGCGCCAGGTAGGGCCGGATCAGCAACGGCGCCTCGACCATGCCGACGAACACGTTGGCGGCCGTGCTCAGGCCGACCGGCCCGCTGACGCCCAGCGTCCGGTTCAGCGCCCAGGCGAAGCCTTTCACGATCACCGGCAGGATGCGCCAGTAATAGAGCAGGGCGCTGATGGCGCTGACCACCAGCACCAGCGGCAGCGAGTTGAACGCCAGGATGAAGGTGCTGCCCGCGCCGCTCGACGCCCAGGGCGAGGTCGCGCCGCCCAGGTAACCGAACACGAAGCCGGTCCCCGCCGCGGTCGCCTGCTGCAGCGCGACGACCATGTGGTTGGTGGCGGCGAACGCCTCCTTCGACCCGGGCAGCCGCAGGAAAAGCAGTGCGAGGATGATCTGCAGGGCCAGCGAGCCCAGCACCATCTTGGCGCGGAACGCCCTGCGGTTCTCGCTCAGCAGCCAGGCCAGAGCGGTCAACGCCACGACGCCGAATATCGCCTGCACGGATTTCCCCCTCGTTTGCCGGCCTCACGGTATTTGGCGGCGAAGCGGCGGACGGGCGCAAAGGTTTTCTCGCCTCCGCACTTACTTTGTCATTCGCCTGCGCTATAAACCGACACGGACGAACGCAGGAAGAGATGACATGAGCACGACCGGAGCGGCCCCGCAACGACGCATGGACCTTCAGGGCGCGAGCAATTTCCGCGACCTGGGCGGCTACGAGGCCGCTGACGGCCGCACGGTGAAGTGGCGCCAGCTCTACCGCTCCAACTCTCTGGCGGCGCTGACCGACGCGGACCTGGAGCATGTCGCCGGCCTCGAGATCAAGCTGATCTGCGACCTGCGCCGCGAGGAGGAGAGCGTCGAGGCGCCGACCCGGCTGCCCGCCACCAACGCGCCGGTGATCCTGCAGCTGCCGATCGGGCCGGAGCGCAAGGACTCCAAACTCTACGAGTATCTGTGGAGCGGCGAGGCCACCGAGGCGCAGATGCGCCAGGTGATGCAGGACATCTACGCGGAATTCGCCATCCGCTTCGCGCCGCAATATGCCGAGTTCATGCGCCGGGTGTCGCGCGCCGACCAGTTGCCGCTGTTGTTCCACTGCGCGGCCGGCAAGGACCGCACCGGTTTCGCCGCCGCGCTGGTGCTGGAGACTCTGGGCGTCTCGCGCGAGACCATCCTCGAGGACTATGCGCTCACCAACCATTACGTGAAGCGCAACCTGCTCGAAAAGTATCCCGACCTGAAGTCGCCGGAACTGTTCCACACCATGATGGCCGCCAACCCGGACTATCTGCTGGCGTCCTACGCGGCGGTGGACGAAGCGTTCGGCAGCTTCGAGGGCTATCTGACCGACGGTCTGGGCTTCACGGCCGCGGACCGCGACAACCTGCGGGCCCTGCTGCTGGAGTAGGTGTCGCCTTTACCGGAACCTGAAAAGGCCCTCGCGGTGTTTCCGCGAGGGCCTTTCCGTTCCGGAACTAGGCGTCGTAGCCGGTATCGACCAGCACGACTTCGGCGTCGTCGAGGGCAGTGACGCGGACAACATCCACATCCTTGATCGCCGCGCCGTCGCGGGCGTCCACGCGCACGCCGTTGATCTCCACTGCGCCGGTCGCCGGCACCAGATAGCCGTAGCGCGCGCTGCCCAGCGTGTACTCCACGGTTTCTCCGGCCTTCAGCGTGGCGCCCAGCACGCGGGCGTCGGTACGGATCGGCAGTGCGTCGGCGTCGGCTTCGAAGCCGCTCGCCAGCGCGGTGAAGCGGCCGGAACGGTCGCCCTTGGGGAAGGGCTTCGCGCCCCAGGACGGCGCCTTCCGGTCGGCCTCGCTGGGAATGATCCAGATCTGGAAAATCTGGGTCGGCTCGTCCTCCATGTTGTATTCGGAGTGCGAGATGCCGGTGCCCGCCGACATCACCTGCACGTCGCCCGCCTCGGTGCGGCCCTGGTTGCCCAGGCTGTCCTTGTGGGTGATGGCGCCCTTGCGGACATAGGTGATGATTTCCATGTCGGCGTGCGGGTGCGGCGGAAAGCCGCTGTGCGCGGCGATGGTGTCGTCGTTCCACACCCGCAGATTGCCCCAGTGTACCCGGTCCGGGTCTTGGTAGCCGGCGAACGAGAAATGATGCTTGGCGTCGAGCCAGCCATGGTTGGCGCCGCCGAGGGTCTTGAAGGGACGAAGTTCAATCATCTGAGGTCTCCTGTTTCGCGGCATGGCCGCTTGCATGGACACAAAATGGGTGCTTTTCTAAGTTTACAAAATAGACATGATCGAAACTCATCGTTTCAGGAAATGCCATGCTGCCTGACTTCGAAGCGTGGGCCATCTTCGCCAAGGTCGCCGAGCTGGGATCGTTCTCGGCGACGGCCGCCGACCTCGGCTTGTCCAAGGCGACGGTCTCCAAGGCGGTGAGCCGGCTGGAACTGCGCCTCGGCGCGCCGCTGCTGCACCGGACATCGCGAAAGCTGTCGCTGACGGACAGCGGCCGCGTCGCTATCGAGCGTGCGGCGCGCATCCTGGCCGAGGGCGAGGCGGTCGAGCTGGAGGCGACCGAAACCGCTGCCGTGCCGCGCGGCACGGTGAAGCTGGCCGCGCCCATGTCGTTCGGCATCGAGCATCTGGGCGAGGCGCTGCCCGACTTCCTCGCGCTCTATCCCGACGTGTCCGTCGACCTGCATCTGAGCGACTATGCGGTCGATCTGGTGGGGCAGGGCTTCGACGTGGCGCTGCGGATCGGCGCGCTGGCCGATTCGTCGCTGCGCGCCCGCCGGCTGTGCGCGGTGCGCCGGCCGCTGGTCGCCTCGCCCGCCTATTGGGAGAGCCATGGCAGGCCGAAGCATCCGCGCGACCTCGAGCGTTACCCGGCAATTCTCTATTCGCATCTGGCCTCGCCCGGCCTGTGGACCTTCCAGCATCCGCTGGACGGTGACGTCGCCGTGAAGGTGCGCGGCCAGCTGATCACCAACAATGGCGACGTGGTGGTCCCGGCGCTGCTTGCCGGCGTTGGCATGGCGCTGCAGCCCGAGTTCCTGGTCTGGCGCGAATTGCACGACGGCCGGCTGGAGGAGGCGTTGCCGGGCTGGTCCACGCCATCCATCGCGCTCCACATCGTTACGCCGCCGGGAGCTGTGCGCCCCGCACGGGTCACCGCGCTGATCGATTTCCTCGCGGCGCGGTTCGTGAAGGCGCCGTGGGCTCACGGCATGGGCGAGCAAATGTAACGGGCGTTTCGGATCGCCTTTATTTTGACTGAACAAACGTTTAAAAATAGATCGGCCTGGGGAGGCAAAACGGGGATTTCAGGAGTCGTCATGGACAGGAATCAGCTCGTCGAGATGGCGAAGGACAACATCGCCCACGCCAGGACCGGGACGCTCCGGCAGGCGCCTGAAGTGTTCAAGGTCAAGGCCGACATCTACACCGATCCGGAGCGGTTCGAGCGCGAGAAGAAGCTTATCTTCCGGCGCATGCCCCTGATGCTGGCGCCGTCGGCCGAACTGCCGAACCCGGGCGACTACAAGGCGATGGACGCGGTTGGCGTGCCGGTGCTGCTGACCCGCGGCAAGGATGGCAAGGTTCGCGCGTTCCTGAATTCGTGCACTCACCGCGGCACCGCCGTGGCGCTCGGTTCGGGCAACACGTCGCGCTTCATCTGCGGCTATCACGGCTGGACATTCAACCGCGAGGGCGAGCTGATCGGCGTCGCCTCGCGCGAGGATTTCGGCGAGGTGAACACCGACGAGCTTGGGCTCAAGCCGTTCCCGGTGCTGGAGAGAGCCGGCCTGATCTGGGCGATCCTCGACCCGAACTCGGACCTGGACATCGACGCCTTCCTGTCGGGCTATGACGACCTGTTGGAAGGCTTCGGGTTCGAGAACTGGCACTTCCTGGAAAGCCGGACGCTGGTCGGCCCGAACTGGAAGATCGCCTATGACGGCTACCTGGACTTCTATCACCTGCCGATCCTGCACGGAGAGACGTTCCCCAACGTCTCCAACAAGGCCCAGTATTATGCTTGGGGTCCGCACCAGCGGGTGACCACGCCAGCGATCAATGACGGCAGGCCGCCAGAGCACAGCATGATCAACCTGGAGGGCACGCCGGAGGACGCCTGGCCGCTGGAGACGCTGATGGGCGGCATCTGGACCATCTTCCCGCACATCTCGATCGCCTCGTTCTACGGCAGCGGCCGCGAGGTGATGATCTCGCAGCTTTTCCCCGGCGAAAAGGTCGGCGAGAGCATCACCGTCCAGATGTACCTCACCGAGAAGCAGCCGACCCAGGAGACCAGGGACGGCGCCGTCGACATGTTCAAGCTGCTGGAATACGTCGTGCAGCACGAGGACTATGGCACCGGCCTTCGGCAGCAGAAGGCGCTCGACGCCGGCATGACGGAATACGTCTATTTCGGGCGCAACGAGGGCGGTGGACAGACCTTCCACCAGTGGGTGCAACGCATCCTGGACACCGGCAATGACGGCCTGAACGGCCTGTTCGAGCCGGTCAGGCGGGCCGCCGAATAGGGCGCGGCCCCGACGCATTTTCAGCGTAACATCGTTGTCGGACGGCGGCGAAGGCATGCGCCGCCGTCACGGTATTTGGCATCTTTGATCCTGGTCAATGCTCCGCTTGCGCTGTCCATCCAGTCTCGGTTGAACGAACGTGCAACCAGTCTGCGCGCAGGCTGATGGGACAAGGACCGTGGACATGGAAGACCAGGACTCGATCATCGCGGACGTCGCCCGCTGCCCGGGTACCAGCTGGGAAGATCTGGTGGAGTCGGATACCAATCCGACGCCGCCCTTCCTGAAGGAGGACAATTACCATTACGCCGGCTGCGACCCGATCGAAGCGTCGCGCTACACCAATCCGGCCTTCCACGCCGCCGAAGTGGCCAAGATGTGGCCCAATGTCTGGCAGTTCGCCGCCCGTGAGGAGGAGTTGCCCGAGGCGGGCGACAACGTGGTCTATGACAATGCCGGGCGCTCCTATCTTCTGGTCCGGCAGGAAGACGGTTCGGTGCGGGCGTTCCACAATGTCTGCCTGCACCGCGGGCGCAAGCTGCGCCTGGAAGGCGGCTATGCGTCCGAGTTCCAGTGCCCGTTCCACGGCTTTTCATGGAACTGGGACGGCAGCCTGAAGAACATTCCCTGCCGCTGGGACTTCCCGCACCTGAGCGACGAAAAGATGCAGCTGCCCGAGGCCGAGGTCGGTCGCTGGGGCGGTTACGTCTTCGTCCGCGACAATCCGGGCGGGCCCAGCCTTGAAGAGTACCTCGCGCCCATTCCGGAACACTTCAAGCGGTGGAAGCACGAGGAATGCTACACGGCCGTCTGGGTCGCCAAGGTGGTCCACGCCAACTGGAAGGTCGCCATGGAAGCGTTCATGGAGTCCTACCATGCGCTCGTCACCCATCCCCAGTTGATGCCGTTCACGGGCGACGCCAACTCGGCCTACAACAACTGGGGCGACAACGTGAACGCCAACTACGTGCCGTTCGGCGTGATGTCGCCGCATGTCCGGCCCGAGGGCAAGACCCAGCAATGGATCGTCGACGAGTTCGTCCAGTACAACGGCCGCTCGGCAGACAACTACGATCCCGACAAGGACAGCTTCAACGTCCGGGTGCCGGGCAACGAGACAGCCCGCGCCGCCCTCGGCAAGTCGCTCCGCGACAGTTCGAAGCGTGCGTTTGGCCGCGACTACAGCGAGGTTTCCGACGTCGAGGTGCTGGATGCGCTGGTCTACAACGTGTTCCCCAATTTCGCCCCGTGGGGCGGCTTCATGCCCAATATCGTCTATCGCTGGCGGCCGTGGCCGGATCAGGACCACTGCCTGATGGAAGTGCGCGTGCTGGTGCGGGTGAAGCCCGGTGAAGCGATGCCGCGCTCGGTTCCCATGCACCTGCTGGCCGAGGACGAGAAGTGGACCGCCGCGCCGGAGCTGGGCGTGCTGGGTGCGGTGTTCGAGCAGGACATGGAGAACATGGCCTTTGTCCAGGACGGCCTGAAGGTGTCGAAGAACGGGCTGGTCGAGCTGGGCAACTACCAGGAGATCCGCATCCGCCAGTTCCACCAGACCCTCGACAAGTACCTGGAGCGCTGAGCCGGAGGCCGACATGGACCTGGATCTGTACAAGGACTATGGCGACATCGCCGAGGCGCTGCTCGACTTCGTCGAACACCGCACCACCGACCAGGCCGACGCGCCCATGCAGGTGCCGGTCGCCAGCTATCTGGACCCGGCGCGGTTCGATCGCGAGATCGCGCTGATCTTCAGGAAGCTGCCGCTGATGCTGGCGCTGACCGCCGAGATGCCGAAGGCCGGCGACTACAAGGCCATGGACGCGATCGGCCTGCCGGTGCTGATCACCCGCGGCAGGGACGGCGCCGCGCGCGCGTTCCTGAACGTGTGCAAGCACCGCGCCATGCACATCGCCAAAGAAGGCAAGGGCAACTGCTCGCGCTTCGCCTGCCAGTATCACGGCTGGACCTACGCCAATGACGGGCATCTCGTCGGCATCGCCGAGGGCCACACCTTCGGCGACGTGGACAAGGCGGCGCTGGCGCTGACCGAGCTGCCCTGCCAGGAAGTGGCCGGCATGATCTTCGTTGTGCTGACGCCGGGCGAGCCCATCGACGTGCCCGCATTCCTCGGTCCCATGCTGGACGACCTTGCCGCCCTGAAGCTGGAGACCTAGTACTATCACAAGTCCCTGCCGATGAAGGGCGCCAACTGGAAGGTGTCCTATGACGGCTACCTGGAAGGCTATCACTTCGCCGCCGCCCATCCGGACACGGTGACGCCGCGCAGCCCGTCCAACCGGGCGCACTACACCGGCCTGGGACCGCATGTCCGCATCGCCTTCCCGCAGGTCTCGATTCCGCGGCTGCACCATTTGCCGCGCGAGGAGTGGGGAAAGCAGGAGAACCGCGGCTACGATTTCATCCGGCTTCTGTTCCCCAATTTCAGCCTGTTCGTGGCGCCGGAGATGACCCAGTTCGCCCAGCTCTTTCCCGGACCGACGCCTGGCGAGAACACCACGGTGCTGAACTACATCGCGCCCCGGAAGCCCGAGACCGAGGCCGAGATGAAGGCCTTCGATGAGATGTGCGACTTCTTCTACAACGTGGTGCTGGAAGAGGACTACGCCCTCGGCCTCAAGGTCCAGAACGGCCTGGAATCGGGCGCCATGACGCATGTGACCTTCGGCCGCAACGAGCGCGGCAACCAGTACTTCCACAAGTGGCTCGCCTACTACCTGTCCGATCCGGCGACCCGCACAGCCCCCAGCCTCTGACCTCCTTCTTCGCGCATAGGAGCCTGCAATGACCGTCGAAACCTTCCTTGGCCGAAAGGTCGCCGAATACGATCCGCCCGTCCGCGGCGACGCCATCACCGGCGACCGCTACTATTCGAAGGACTGGGCGCAGCAGGAATGGGACCGGGTGTGGACCCGCGTCTGGCACATCGGCGGCGTGGCGGCCGATCTGGTGCGGACCGGCGACTACCTCACCCACAATTTGGTGCGCGAGCCGGTGGTGATGATGAAGCAGCAGGACGGCTCGGTCCGCGCCTTCTTCAACGCCTGCAAGCACCGCGGTTACCGGCTCGCGTGGAACGAGGTCGGTGGCGGCGACGCCCTGACCTGCGGCTATCACGGCTGGAAATGGGCCCCCGACGGCACCCTGATCGAGGTGCAGGACCCGGAGGACTTCGCCGCCGGCAATCCTTGCGGCAAGACCCGGCTGGAAGAGGTGCGCTGCGAGGTCGAGTTCGGCTTCGTCTGGTACAACATGGACCCGAACGCCCGGCCGCTGCGCGACTGGCTGGGTGTCGTCGCCGACCAGCTCGACGCCTGGCAGATGGACAAGATGACGCGGGTGATGGCCGTCACCTCGGACGTGCCGTGCAACTGGAAGATCATCCGCGACAACTTCAACGAATCCTACCACATCCCGACGCTGCACCCGCAGATCGCCAGCAGCATCGACGACGACTACACCGACACCGTGTTCGAGATGTTCCCGAACGAGCACAACCGCATGGTGATGAAGGGCCTGCAGCCCTCCGGGCGGTATTCGACGTGCGACATCGTCGAACTGCCGCTCAGCGAGGCGCTGGCGTTCTGGGATCTCGACCCCGCGGCGTTCGAGGGCAACGCAAAGGCGGTGCGCAAGGCCGTCCAGGCGCAAAAGCGCAAGCTCTTCCGGGAAAAGGGCTATCCGCATTATGCGACGCTCAGCGACAGCCAGCTCACCGACTACCACCACTACACGCTGTTCCCCAACGTGACCCTGACCATGTGGCCCGACGGCGCGCAGCTGCTGCGCTCGGAGCCCCACCCGACCGATCCGGAACGCTGCGTCTTCGACCACTGGTTCATGGCCCGTCCGGAGATCGGCAGCGACACGGTGGTAGGACCGTCCGGCCCGACCAAATTCGAGGCCGTCGACCGGACCTTCATCCCCTATGGCAGCGCCTCGCTCGGCGAAGTGGCCGACCAGGACCTGAGCGTGGCGGTCGGCCAGCAGGAGGGCCTGCACTCGCGCGGCTACACCGGCGGCCTTCTGCCGCTGCAGGAGAAGCGGGTACAGCGGTTCCACGAAATCCTCAACGACTATGTCGAGGGGCGCCGCTGACCGGCGCCGCCCCGGTTCGGACGCACAAGGCGGCTAGGAGTGCGCGTCGTAGACTGATACCTTTCGGTAACATTGCAGCCGGGAGGAACGCGCATGAAGTTCGGAGTCAGCATATTCGTCACGCATTTCAGCGCGGGGCCCGCCGAGATCGCCGCTGAGGCGGAGCGGCTGGGATTCGAGTCCCTGTTCGTCTCCGAGCACTCCCATATCCCGGTCGACACCAAGTTCCCGCTCGCCGACGACGTGCCGATGGCCTACCGGAGCATGCTGGATCCGTTCGTGTCGCTCGGCGCGGCGGCGGCCGTGACCTCGAGGATCAAGCTCGGCACCGCAATCTGCATCCTGCCGCAGCATGACCCGATCCATTGCGCCAAGGCGATTTCCACGCTGGACCAGATCTCCGGCGGCCGGGTGGTGTTCGGCATCGGCGCCGGCTGGAATCCGCCCGAGATGGAGAATCACGGCGTCGCCTTCGGCAACCGGTTCAAGATCATGCGCGAGCGGGTCGAGGCGATGAAGCGCCTCTGGACGGAGGAGGAAGCCGAGTACCACGGCGAACTCGTCAACATCAGCCGGTCCTGGCAGTGGCCCAAGCCGGTGCAGACGCCGCATCCGCCCATCCTGGTGGCCGGGGCCGGCGCGACCGTGCTCAACCGCGCGGTCGGCTATGGCGACGGCTGGATGCCGGTGATCGCGGCGCAGTGGCACGAGTCGATGCGCAACAAGCTGACCCCGCTGCACGAGATGCCGGAGATGATCGCCCAGCAGCGCCAGCTGGAGGCCGAGGCGGGCCGTGGCCGGACGACGATCACCTCGCTGGGCCTGCCGCCTGAGGCCCAGTATATCGACCGGCTGTCGGAGCTGGGGGTCGAGCGCATGGTGTTCGGCCTGCCGCATGACGGCCGCGAACAGGCCTTCGCCCAGTTGCAGGCCTACGCGGACGCGGTGTCGGCCTATGCATGACGCGGGCGGTGCGCTGCCCTAGAGTGTGGGCGGTACAACCACCGGAGAGACTACCATGAGCGAAGCGAAAGTGCCGGACGGCGTGCTGGACTGGGTGAAGGATCACGTCCGCCGTTATCTGGCCACGGACGGCGCCGACGGCCACATGTTCGCAGCCGGCAAGAACCCGCCGGTGCCGACCCTGCTGCTGACCACCACCGGCCGCAAGAGCGGCGACAGGTTCGTCATGCCGCTGATCTACGGCAAGGCCGGCGACGGCTACGTGGTGATCGCCTCGAAGGGCGGCGCGCCCACCCATCCCGGCTGGTACCTCAACCTGGAGGCCGACCCGGCGGTGGAGGTGCAGGTGCTGGCGGACAAATTCCCGGCGAAAGCGCGCCTGGCGACCGGCGCCGAGCGCAGCCGTCTGTGGACCGAGATGGCCGCGCTGTTCCCGCCCTATGACGACTATCAGCAGAAGGCGGGGCGGGAGATTCCGGTGGTCGTGCTGGAGCGGGCCTGAACCTCGGGTTGAACACGGATCAGTTGGATAGTCGGCGTGTAATGCAGGTCCCTCTGTATCCGTGTCCCTGAGCTCGTCTGGACGCTTCGGCGTCGATGGCGGCATCCATGTCTTTCAACGATAATGGCGGACCATCGTAGCGGGCAGAACCGAAGACGTCCTCCGGCCGCGTCGCGGGAAATGGTGACGTCTGCCGCAAAAGCACTCCGGCGCTGGTTTCAATGACGATAAGCCGCGTGCCGGCTTCCCAACCCCGCTGCATGCGGATCGACGCAGGCAGGGTCACCGCCCGCTGCTGGAAACTGTCGTGGTGAACCTAGAGCGCGCCATTTGGCTAAACCGAATGGAAGTGATCGGCCCGAGAGGAAAATGGTGCCGGATGTCGGACTTGAACCGACGACCTACCGCTTACAAGGCGGTTGCTCTACCGCTGAGCTAATCCGGCGTAGAAGGCGGCATTCGGATACGTCAAACCGCGCGTTTTGTCACGCGTCGCGCGTCAGTTCATAGAGCGCCACGGCGGCCGCGTTCGACACGTTGAGGCTTTCCACCCGCTCGGAGATTGGCAGCCGGGCGAGCATGCCGCACAGCTCGCGGGTCAGGTGGCGCAGGCCCTTGCCTTCGGCGCCCAGCACCAGCGCCACGCGGCCGTCGCGCGGTACGTCGCGGACGAGCGCGGGCGCCTCGCCGTCGAGGCCGACGCTGAGGAAGTCATGCTCATTCAACTTCTCCAGCAGGCCAGCCAGATTCTGGATGCGGATATAGGGTATCGCCTCGAACGCGCCGGCGGCGGCCTTCACCAGCACGGCGGTCTCCGGCGGCGAGTGGCGCCAGGTGGTGATCACGGCGGCGGCGCCGAACGCGGCGGCCGAGCGCAGGATGGCGCCCACATTGTGCGGATCGGTAACCTGGTCGAGCACCAGCACCACGCGCGTCGCGTCGTTCTCGAGCAGCGAATCCAGCCGAAGGTCCTCGATGGGGACGACAAGCGCCGCCACGCCCTGATGCACCGCGTCGGCCGGGACCAGCCGGTCGATGACTTTCCGTTCGACGATCTCGGGCTCGATTTTCAGGTCGCCGCCCTCCGCCAGCGTCAGCGCCGCGTTGCGGGTCGCCAGCAGCCGGCGTACCGTCCGGCGCGGATTCGCCAGCGCCGCGCGGACAGGATGCATGCCGTAAAGCCAATAGGGCTCGCTCTCCGTGTCGAACAATTTGCCGGCGCGTTTGTCGCTGTTCATCGCGGGGTTCCATGAACCGTGTCGAGGGAAACGCGGTTTAACCCCTTTCGGGGTTGACAGCATAGGGCAAATTCCCTTAGTTCCCCGCACCGTCTTTCGGGGCGGACCTGTCTGGAGGGGTGGCCGAGCGGTCAATGGCAGCAGACTGTAAATCTGCCGGGTAACCCCCTACGTAGGTTCAAATCCTACCCCCTCCACCAAGGTCCTCCTGATGGGCAGAAGAAGCTGCGGAAGAGGCGGCGCGTGCGGGTGTAGCTCAATGGTAGAGCTCCAGCCTTCCAAGCTGGCTACGTGGGTTCGATTCCCATCACCCGCTCCAATGCGTATGGTCAGGTCAATCGCGCCGCGCGGGCGCAAGAACAGAGGTCGAGCCGATGGGTAAGGGAAAGTTTGAGCGGAACAAGCCGCATTGCAACGTCGGCACGATCGGCCACGTTGATCATGGCAAGACGTCGCTGACGGCGGCGATCACGAAGGTGCTCGCCGAGACGGGCGGCGCGACGTTCCAGGCGTATGACATGATCGACAAGGCGCCGGAAGAGAAGGCGCGCGGCATCACGATCTCGACGGCTCACGTTGAGTACGAGACGAAGAACCGCCACTACGCGCATGTGGATTGCCCCGGCCACGCCGACTACGTGAAGAACATGATCACGGGCGCGGCGCAGATGGACGGCGCGATCCTGGTGGTGTCGGCGGCCGACGGCCCGATGCCGCAGACCCGCGAGCACATCCTGCTGGCGCGCCAGGTCGGTGTTCCGGCGATCGTGGTGTTCCTGAACAAGGTCGACCAGGTCGACGATCCGGAACTGCTGGAACTGGTCGAGCTGGAAGTGCGCGAGCTGCTGTCGTCCTACGACTTCCCGGGCGACGACATTCCGATCGTGACCGGTTCGGCGCTGGCGGTGCTGGAAGGCAAGAACGACGAGATCGGCAAGAACAAGATCCTGGAGCTGATGCAGGCGGTGGATGACTACATCCCGCAGCCGCACCGCCCGATCGACCTGCCGTTCCTGATGCCGATCGAGGACGTGTTCTCGATCTCGGGCCGCGGCACGGTGGTGACGGGCCGCGTCGAGCGCGGCATCGTGAAGGTTGGCGAGGAAGTCGAGATCGTGGGCGTCAAGCCGACGCGCAAGACGGTGTGCACCGGCGTCGAGATGTTCCGCAAGCTGCTGGACCAGGGCCAGGCGGGCGACAACATCGGCGCGCTGCTGCGCGGCGTGGACCGCAACGACGTGGAGCGCGGCCAGGTGCTGGCGAAGCCCGGCTCGATCACGCCGCACACGGTGTTCCAGGCCGAGGCGTACATCCTGACCAAGGAAGAGGGCGGCCGTCACACGCCGTTCTTCAGCAACTACCGGCCGCAGTTCTACTTCCGCACGACGGACGTGACGGGCATGGTGAAGCTGCCGGAAGGCACCGAGATGGTGATGCCGGGCGACAACATCTCGATGGAAGTCGAGCTGATCGTGCCGATCGCCATGGACGAGGGCCTGCGCTTCGCCATCCGCGAAGGCGGCCGCACCGTCGGCGCCGGCGTCGTCGCCAAGATCCTGAAGTA
>CALQFM020000013.1 GCA_943329845.2 Candidatus Kuenenia stuttgartensis
AATCGCCGTTTCTACCCATTCAACGCCTTCCGATCTTTGCTCGGCATTGCCAGTGCCGTTGAAGCCCCAACCTTCGCAGAACTCTACTCAGGTGACTGGAACCACCCCACTATATCTGGTGGGTGTCTGGCTTAAGCGGATAGGCACGAGAGAAACTTGGCGCGTTCGGGTTCTCCCTGAGCAAGAGGGTTACCGTAGAATATAAGGTGACGCTTGATCAGGACGGACTAACGAAGCATGCCCTGTCATACGGTCGCTCGGCGGACCTGATTCGAAAAGACCTGGCCAAATTTAGAGGCGGTGTAGCTTCGATTGTTTCGCCACATCTTAGAGATGGAAAGTTAACGGCATCAGCGCGGAGCTGGGCGCTAATCTATAATCGTTGAGCACGTACCGACCGATTGCGGACGTTCGGCAGTTTCGTCAGGCCGCGACGCTACCTCGCATATCTGCGTCCGCTTTCCACCCATGTCGGTCATAGAGGCAGTTCCAGGCGTTGCCCCATAGCCGACATTCGACCGTCTATCGTCCTACCTCCGCTTTCGGGGTGTGCCCGATACACGGTTCTACGTCTGCTATGGATGGTGGAAAGCGGACGCATAGGCACCGGCAAGACGACCAGCTATGGGCCTGAGTTAGCAAAGAGGCGTGCCTGTGGCTCTAAAAATTGGGGCTTATCCCGTGGGCGCACATTGGCCTGGATCGCCCTTCGTTCTCGAAGGTATCCCCCCGGTCCATCGTGAAACAGGGCGCGGGTCCCTTTTCAAATCTACTCGCTAAGGGCGGTAGCGGAAAATCTACCGGACGCGGGCTTCATCCCAATGCCGAAGAAGATTATGCTGATTGCTATCTGATTGCTATCACGGGAGGGCGCGAACCCTCTTGCCGATAACCCCACTTAACCCCTTGAAATCTTGGTGGGCATGCAAGGACTCGAACCTTGGACCCGCTGATTAAGAGTCAGCTGCTCTACCACCTGAGCTACATGCCCTCACCAAGGAGGCGGCTTATACAAAAATGACCCCGCCGTGTCGACAAGGAAAACGCGGAAAAATCCGCGGGGTCAGAGCACCGTACCCTGGCGCCCCAATGGCACCGTGCCCTGACGCGACAGCACCACGTTCCGGTGCACGTAGACGTTCATCAGCAGGCCCATGCCGATCAGCAGCGTCATCATCGCCGAGCCGCCGAACGACACCAGCGGCAGCGGCACGCCGACCACCGGAATCAGCCCCATCACCATGGCGATGTTGATGAACACGTAGAGAAAGAACGTGGTGGTGACGCCCACCGCCATCAGCCGCGCGAAATGGTTGCGCGCCGACAGCGCGATCAGGAAACCGTAGCCGATCAGCACCGCGTAAAGCGTCACCAGGGTCACGCCGCCGACGAAGCCGAACTCCTCGGCCAGCGCCGTGAAGATGAAGTCGGTCTGCTTCTCCGGCAGGAAGTCCAGGTGCGACTGGGTGCCCTGCATGAACCCCTTGCCGCTGACGCCGCCCGAGCCCAGCGCGATCTTCGACTGCTGGATGTGATAGCCGGTGCCGAGCGGATCGCTGTCCGGGTCTAGGAAGGTGAACACCCGGTCTCGCTGGTAATCGTGGAGCTGGTAGAAGCCCGCGACCGCGCCCAGCACGCCCACGACCGCGCCCACCAGGAATACCTTGCGGGGCACGCCGGCGACGAACAGCAGCGTGGCGCCGCCCGCTGCGATCAGCAGCATGGTGCCCAGGTCCGGCTGGCGCAGCACCAGCACCGACGGCAGGCCGATCAGCAGCGCCGGCTTGATCAGCGTCTTCAGGTTCTTCACCTCGTCGAGGGTCAGGCCGTGATAGTAGCGGGCCAGCGCCATCACCAAACCGATCTTCATGATCTCGGACGGCTGCAGCCGGACGAAGCCCAGATCGAGCCAGCGCTGGGCACCACCGCCGATGTCGCCGATGATCTCCACTGCCATCAGCATGACGAGGCCGACGCCGTAGATCGCGTAGGACAGCTTCCACCACCACCGGACGTGGACGAGCGCGATGGTGACCATGCAGGTGAAGCCGATGGCGAACACGATCATCTGGCGGCCGGCGAGCTTGCCGAAATCGCCCGACGACACCGAATACAGCATGGCGAAGCCGATGCCGGCGATGCACAGCAGCACGATCATCATGCTGCCGTGCAGGTCCATGACCTTGGAGATCAGCAGCCGGTAGCGGTTGCGGGCGGCGCGCGCGTCAGCCATGGCCGTCCTCGTCGTGGTCGTGGTCGTGATGATCGTGCCCGTCGAGGTGAAGCTCCTGCAGCGCCGCCTCGGCCAGCATGGGCCGGCCGCCGGTCAGGCCGCAGGGATCACGGATGAACGCCTCGCGCATGATGTCGCGGGCGATGGGCGCCGCCACCGCGGACCCGCCGCCGCCATGCTCGACGATGATCGCGATCGCATAGGCCGGGTTATCGATCGGCCCCCAGGCGATGAACAGCGCGTTGTCGCGCTCCTGCCAGGGCCGGCTCTCGTTCTTGGGCACGCCGCCCGCGCGCATGGCGGCGGTGATCGCGCGCACCTGCGAGGTGCCGGTCTTGCCGGCGAGGCCACGCGGCCAGTCGCGGATACGCGCGCGGCCGGCCGTGCCGTGTCCGCCTTCCATCACCGCGATCATGCCGTCCTGCGCCACCTTCAGCACCTCGGGCGCGACGCCCACCGGCGGAAAATTGTCGGCGGCACGGCCGGGTTTGGCCTTGCTCTTGACCAGCGTCGGCGTCACTGCGTAGCCGCCATTGGCGATCCGCGAGGCCATCACCGCGAGCTGCAGCGGCGTGGCCAGCATGTAGCCCTGGCCGATCGACACGCTGAGCGTCTCGCCGTCGTGCCATTTCCGGTCGCGCTTGCGGGTCTTCTTCCAGGCGCGGGTCGGGACGAGGCCGTCCCGCTCCTGATCGATCTCGATGCCGTGGCGGTGCCCCAGCCCGAAGCGGTTCGCCATGTCGGCGATGGTGTCCACGTCCATGCGCCGGGCCAGCTCGTAGAAATAGACGTCGCAGGACTGCTCCTGCGCGCTCACCATGTTCACGGTGCCGTGGCCGCCCCGCTTCCAGCAATGGAACGTGCGGCTGCCGAACCGCATGGAACCGGGACAGAACACCGTATCCTGCGGGCTGATCAGCCCCGCTTCCAGCGCCGCCATGGCGACGATGGGCTTGAAGGTGGAGCCGGGCGGATACTGGCCCTGCACGGTCTTGTTCATCAGCGGCTTGCGCTCGTCCTTCAACAAGGCCTTCCAGGCGTCGGTCTTGATGCCGAAGTTGAAGTCATTGGGATCGAATCCCGGCGCCGAGGCCAGGGTGACCACCTCGCCGGACTGGACGTTCATGACCACCACGGCCGCGCTCTGGTCGGCCAGGCGCTGCATGGTGAATCGTTGCAGGTCGGCGTCGATGCTGGTCACCAGATCCTGGCCCGGCGTGCCGTCGTCGCGGGTCAGTTCGCGCACCTCACGGCCCAGCGCGTTCACCTCGACCCTGCGCAGGCCCGGCACGCCGCGCAGCGCCTTGTCGTGGTAGTGCTCCAGCCCGCGCTTGCCGATGCGGAACTCGGGCAGCATGTACAGCGGATCGTCGGGCAACTCCTCCAGATCCTTGTCGGTGATCTGGCCCACATAGCCGGCCAGATGCGCGAACTCGGCCGGATAGGGGTAGAACCGGCTGCGGCCTGCGTCCGACTGCACGCCCGGAAGCTCGGGCGCGATGCTGTTGACCCGGGCAAACTCCTCCCAGGTCAGATTGTCCGACACGGTCACCGGCAGAAACCGGCGCGAGCGCGCCGCCTGGCGCAGCACGGCCTCCAGCTTCTGCGGCGGCAGCGGGATGATGCCGGAAAGCTGCGCCAGCGTGGCCTTGAAGTCGCCCGCCTGCTCCGGAATCACCGACACCCGGTAATTGAGCTGGTTGTTGGCGATCTCCCGGCCGTGCCGGTCCAGGATGCGGCCGCGCAACGGACTGATCAGCCGCAGATCCACGCGGTTCTCCTCGGCCAGCAGCTTGTACTGGTCGGCGTTGATGATCTGCAGATGAACCATGCGCCCGACCAGCGTCAGCAGACCCAGCGCCTGCGCGCCGCCCAGGATCACGGCCCGGCGGCTCAGCTTGCGGTAGCGCTCGCCCTTGATGTCCATCTCAGGCCTGCTGGTACAAGAGCTTGTCGATCTGGCGGAAGCCCACGGCCAGCGGCACATAGGCGGCCGTGCCCAGGCCCCAGTGGGCGATGAACGGCCAAACCGAAAAGGCATGGTCCCACCAGAGGCCGGCGATCGCCCAGGCCAGCACGGTCAGCGCCGCCGAGATCAGCGCGTACCCCATCCAGCCCACCGCGAAGGGCTGGGTCAGCAGCACCTGCCGCTGGCTCTCGATCACCCCGCGCGTGACCACCAGCATCAGCGCCATCAGGCCCAGCGGGCCACCGACCAGGATGTCCTGCCACAGCCCGATGGCGAAGGCGGCGGCCAGCGGCATGGATTCGGGCCGGTACAGTGTCCAGTAGTAGACCAGCGGCAGGGTCAGCGACGGCATGATGACGCTGAATTCTGGCGAGCCATAGGGCACGAAGGACAGCACCGCCAGCAGCAGCCCCAGCACGAAGGGCACGCCGGTGCGCATGGCGATCGCCGCGCGGTGCAGCGTTGCCGCCATCAGGTGCCTCCCTGGCTGGGTGGCGGGGTCTCGTCGGGGTTTTCCTCCTCGATCGGGCCTGCGGCGGCGGCGGGTTGGGCGGGCGTGCCTTCCGGCGGGGCTGGCACGGCGGGGAATGCGGGCGGATCCGCCGGCACGGCCGGCCTCGGCGCCGGGACCAGTGACGGGCTGGGCAGCACCGGATCCGCGGGCGCGGCGAAGGCTGCCGGTGGCCGGTCCGCGCCGGTTTCGGCCGTCACCGACGACCCCTGCGGCAGCGTTTCGAGCGGCTGGGCCACGGCGCTCTGTTCAGGCTTCTCCAGCGGCACATAGGCCATGACGTTGACGAAATCGAGCCGCGACAGGTCGGCGGCCAGTCTGACGCGCACGGTCGGGCCATCGACATAGTCGACAACTCCCACCGGCAGTTTCGCGGGGAAAATGCCGCCGTCGCCCGACGTGAACACCTCGTCGTCGATCCTGGCCGAGGATTGCATGGGCAGATAGGCCAGCTTGGGCCGGTCGCTGTTGTCGCCCACCAGGATGCCCCGGTCTCCGGTGCGGCGGATGAATACGGGAATGCGGCTGTTCAGGTCGGTCAGCAGCAGCGCCCGCGACGACTGTCGGCCCACGGTGACGATGCGCCCTACAACGCCCGCCTTGTCCATCACCGGCTGGAACTTGCCGACCCCCCTGCTGACACCCGCGTCGAGCAGGATGGCGCGTACGAACGGCCCCCCCGGATCGCTGACCACGCGGGTCGAGATGGACGGGATCTGCATCTCGTCGCTGACCCGCATCAGCGCGCGCAGCTGAGCGTTCTCGCCGTCGAGCCGCATGGCAACGTCGCGCCAGCGTCTCAGCCGCTCGTTCTCCGCGCGCAATGTCTCGACTTTCTTGGCGCCGTTCAGCGTGTCTGCGACGACGGTACCGAAGCCGCGGATCGCGGTGACAGGCTCGCCCAGCACGTCGACGACAGGCGCGGCCACGTCGATCAGCGCGCCCTGTACCTGATCGTTCAGCGTCGGATAGATTTTCGAGAAAATCAGCAGGCCAAGGGAGACAGCGATGAAGATGGCGAACGGAAGCCGCTGCGCCAGACCGCGCTCCGGATTCGCTGTGCGCGCCGCACGGCCGCCTGACCGTCTCACGGGCTGCATCTCCCAGGTTAGGGCGCGGAAAGCGGCGTCACGCGCCGCCGTGGCCGTCCGCTAAATCCTAATAACCCCGCAGCAGGACGGCTTGCAACAGGTTGTCCTCGAGGGACCGGCCAGTGCCCAGCGCAACGCAGGACAGCGGGTCTTCCGCGCGCGTCACCGGCAGGCCGGTCGCGTCGCGGATCACCTGGTCGATGTCGCCCAGCAGGCTGCCGCCGCCGGTCAGCACGATGCCACGATCGACGATGTCGGCGGCCAGCTCCGGCGCGGTGTGCTCCAGCGCCACCTTCACCGCGTCGACGATGGCGGCGACGGGCTCGGCCAGCGCCTCGGCGATCTGCACCTGGTTGATGATGATTTCCTTGGGCACGCCGTGCATCAGGTCGCGGCCCTTGAGCTGGATCTCGGCGCCGATGCCGTTCATGGGCGACCGCGCGGTGCCGATTTCCTTCTTGATCCGCTCGGCACTGGCCTCGCCGATCAGCAGATTATGGTTGCGGCGGATATAGGCGATGATCGCCTCGTCCATCTTGTCGCCGCCGACGCGGACCGAGCGGGCATAGACGATGCCGCCCAGCGAGATCACCGCCACCTCGGTGGTGCCGCCGCCGATGTCGACCACCATGGACCCGGTCGGCTCGGTGACCGGAAGGCCGGCGCCGATGGCGGCTGCCATGGGTTCCTCGATCAGGAACACCCGGCGCGCGCCCGCGGCCTCGGCGGATTCCTGAATGGCGCGGCGCTCTACCGGCGTCGAGCCCGACGGCACGCAGATCACGACCTGCGGGCTGGCGAACGAGCGGTGGTTGTGCACCTTGCGGATGAAGTGCTTGATCATCTCCTCGGCCACCTCGAAGTCGGCGATGACGCCGTCGCGCAGCGGCCGGATGGCGGCGATGTTGCCGGGCGTGCGGCCCAGCATGGCCTTGGCCTCGTTACCGACCGCCAGCACCTGCTTGCGGCCATGAGGGTCGAGGATGGCGACGACCGACGGCTCGTTGAGCACGATGCCGCGCCCCTTGACGTAGACCAGGGTGTTGGCGGTGCCGAGATCGATGGCCATGTCGTTTGAAAACAGGCCAAGCAGACGTGAGAACATTAAGACCTATGTCCTGTTTGGTGCGGGAGTTGCCCCATAACTCGCGGGTTGATGTGTGCCCTTAGGGGTCGCCATCAGGCGAATCAGCCTTCGAGTGCGCGACTTTATACCATTTTCCTCAGAGGGGATTTGATTAAATCCCGCCCCGGAAAGGGCATTGACGTTCCCCTTTGGATGAAACGGGTCCGCCCCTACTCAGACCCGTTTCCAGCGCAGGCGGGGGTTTAGCGAATTCGACGGAACGGGGCAAGAGGGAAAGGCGGCGCGGCCGCGCGCAAGGGGACGCCCAGCCGGCTACGCCAGGCGCTCGCCCAGCGGCAGCTTCGCCAGGTCCGGCTTCCTGACCTTCGTCGTCGACATGGGCCATTCGGTCATGAACCGAACATGGCGCGGGATCTTGTAGCTGGCGATCTGGCCCTTGCAGTAGTCCACCAGCGCGCACGGCTCCAATGCCGCTCCCGGCACCAGCTCCACGAACGCCGCTGGCACCTCGCCCAGCCGCTCATCCGGCACGCCGATGACCTGGGCCAGCTTCACCGCCGGATGGGTCATCAGGTAGCTCTCGATCTCCACCGCGCCGACGTTCTCGCCGCCCACCTTCAGCATGTCCTTCACCCGGCCATGGAATCGGACCCGCCCGCCGTCGTCCAGCGAGCACAGGTCGCCGGTGTGCAGCCAGCCGTCGCGCAGCGTCTCGGCGGTCTTGGCCGGATCCTTGTAGTAGCCCGAGAAGATGGCGCCCGACCGGATCAGCAGCTCGCCCGGCACGTCCGGGCCCAGCGCCTCACCGGTTTCCTTGTCGATCACCCGCAATTCCACACCCGGCAGCGCCGCGCCGTTGCTGGTCAGCCGGTGCTCCAGGTCGTCCTCGGGCATGTTGGCGCAGACGATGCCGCAGGATTCGGTGAGGCCATAGGCCGCCGTCTGCACCGCGCCCGGGAACGCCTCCTGGAACCGCTGCAGCAGGCCGCGTCCGCCGACCGCGTTGATCCGCTTCACCGACGACAGGTCGCGGCGGGAAAAGTCGGGATGGTTCATCAGGTCGGCGCAGATGGCCTCGAAGCTGGGCCAGATCCACGTCGCCCGCTCCTGCTCGATCAGACGCAGCGCCTCGCCCGCATCGAAATGCAGCTGGGAGATCATCGCGCCGCCGCCATGGGCCACGCACATGAACGGCAGCAGGTACGAAATGTGGAACGCCGGCAGCGGGTCCCACATGCGGTCCGCAGGCCCGATCGAATAGCGGTAGCGCCACAGGTCCACGGCGCTGCCGACCAGAGCATGGTGCGGCACCATGCAGCCCTTCGGATTGGCCGTGGTGCCGGACGTGTACATGATGATGCCGGTACCGGCCGGATCCACCGGCACGGGTAGTGAAACGGCATCATCCCGCGCGGCTTCGAACGCGGCCTGCCCGATGAACCCTGCAGGCGCGTCCTCGCCGAACATCACGATGGACCGCAGCGCCGGTGCTTCCTTCGGGTGCAGCGACCTTGGATCGGCCTTGTGGGCCAGGTCCGGCAGCGCCGCCACCAGCAGATTCGCGAAATCCACATGCGGCTTGAGCGCGTCCGACGTCACCAGCACGGACACGTCGGCGTTCTCCAGCACATAGTGCAGCTCGCGCGCCTTGTAGCGGGTGTTCAGCGGCACCAGGACAGCGCCCAGCAGCGCCACGCCGTAAACAAGCTCGACGAACTCGACGCAGTTCGGCATCAGCAGGCCCACATGATCGCCCCGGCCCACGCCCAGCGCCGCCAGGCTGCGCGCCCGCTCATGGGCCTTCACCTTGAGTTCGGCATAGGTGCTGCGGCGATCGGGAAAGATCACCGCGTCGTTGCCGGGCCACAGCCGCGCCGCGCGCTCGAACAGTTCGGCGGCCGTATGGATTTCCTGTTGCACTGTCATGCGCCTCAGCCGTCCAGGGCGATCCGCAGCCGCTCGGGCGATCCACCCACGCGTTCGAACTCCAGCGTCAGCGAGCGGTCCGCGTTCGCGGTCACCCTGAAATCCAGGCTCGCCCCGGCGCGTTCGCCGCCGCGCGCGTTCGACAGGGCAAGGCCGGCGCGGAACAGCACCTCCTCCAGCACCGAGCGGCCCCAGGTTTCCAGATCGGCGGTGTCGCCGCTTGCCGTCATCGTCATCCTCCGAAGCTGTCCAGGGCCTGATGGTCGTCGATCGCCGCGCAGATGCGCTCGATCATGGCGAGCGACATGCGCTCGGGCTGCATGTCGGGCAGCATGGGCGGCGGGCACAAGGTCGGCGTCCACATCAGCAGCGCCGTGAAGGTCTGCTGCCGGTAGGCGCGCAGGGCGTCCTCCCAGCCGATCTCGATGCCGAAGCCGTCGCGGACCCGGCGCAGATACCGGTCGATCAGGTCGTGCTCCCAGGCCCGCCGGCTCTCGACCGACAGCGCCGCGGTCAGCATATAGGCCACGTCGCGCGCCCACAGGCCACGGCAGACCCGTGCCCAGTCGCTCAGCCCCATGCGGCCGTCGCCGGTGATGTACCAATTGCCCAGATGCACGTCCGAATGGATCACGGTGCGAGGCTGATCCCCGTGGGCCGCCGCTGCCCGCGCCGCCGCCGGCCAGATCTCGCCGCGCCGCGCCATCAGCCGGTCCGGGATCACCGCCGCGGCCTTGGTCAGCGCCTTCTCGTGCCCGTCCTGGATGCCGCTGCGCCTCCCCGCCTCGAAGAACGCCTCGTAGGTGTTGAGCCAAGCCAGCGCATCCGTACCCGCTGCCTGCCTCAACGAGCCGTGCAGGGTCGCGAGGGTATCGATCATGCCCTCCACCTGCACACGGCCGATGACGGTATCCACCTGGCAGAAGCTCGCGCCCCGCGTGACCGTGAGATCGTCGAACAGATGCAGCGAGCGCCCGGAATCCGCATCCCGTCCCGAATAGCGGCAGACCGGCGCCTCGATATCGAGCGACGGCCGCACCTCCTTCAGGAAGCGCCCCTCGGACGGCGCGGCCATGCCCGCCGACAGCCGGGTCGCCAGTGTCGGCGTCGACTTGGCGAACAGCCGCGCCGGCAGCCCGGCCGCGGCGCCCGCCTCGTTCCATTCCACCTGGATGCCGCGCCTGACGCTGGAGCCGTCATCGCCGCCGACGATGCGGACGCTCTCGGCCCGCGCTCCAGGCGCCGCGTCCGCGAACACCCCGGTTACCCATGGCGCGGTGATCGCTTCGGCATGGAACGGCACCGTGCCCGGCGCCGCCTCGGGCCGCGCCATCAGGTCCCACAGCGCATGCGCCGCGATCCGCGCCCGCGTGCGCAGCTGCCTCGCCGAGGCTTGTGGTTCCATGGAGCGCCGTTCCCCGTTGTCTTCCCCACACAACCTACGTCATTCCCGCGCACGCGGGAATGACGATGGATTTGGGATATGTACAAACAAAAACCCCCGCCGTTGGGCGGGGGTTCGTGTCTCGCGGCCGAAACCGAAAGGCTAGTTGCGGGCCTTGTCGACCAGCTTGTTCTTGGCGATCCAGGGCATCATGCCGCGCAGCTTCTCGCCGACCTCTTCGATCTGGTGGCGGGCCTGGTTGGCGCGGATGGCCTTGAAGCTGGGATAGCCGGCCTTGTTCTCGAGCACGAAGTCGCGCACGAAGCGGCCGTCCTGGATGTCCTTCAGGATGCGCTTCATCTCGGCCTTGGTCTCGTCGGTGATGACGCGCGGGCCGGAGACGTAATCGCCATATTCGGCGGTGTTCGAGATCGAGTAGCGCATGTTGGCGATGCCGCCCTCATACATCAGGTCGACGATCAGCTTCACTTCGTGCAGGCACTCGAAATAGGCCATTTCGGGGGCGTAGCCGGCTTCCACCAGCGTCTCGAAGCCGGCCATGATCAGGTGCGACAGGCCGCCGCACAGCACGGCCTGCTCGCCGAACAGGTCGGTCTCGCATTCCTCGCGGAAATTGGTCTCGATCACGCCGGCGCGGCCGCCGCCGATGGCGCTGGCATAGGACAGCGACAGGTCGAGCGCGTTGCCCGACGGGTTCTGGTGCACCGCCACCAGGCAGGGCACGCCACCGCCGCGCAGATATTCCGAGCGCACCGTATGGCCCGGGCCCTTCGGCGCGATCATCGCCACGTCCAGGTCCGGGCGCGGCTCGATCAGGCGGAAATGGATGTTGAGGCCATGGGCGAACAGCAGCGTGGCGCCCTGCTTCATGTTGGCGGCCAGGTCGTCGGCATAGACCGCGGCCTGATGCTCGTCCGGCGTCAGGATCATCATCACGTCGGCCCACTTGGCGGCTTCCGACGGGCTCATCACCTTCAGGCCCTCGTTCTCAGCCTTCTTGGCGGTGGCCGAGCCGGGACGCAGCGCCACGGCCACTTCCTTGACGCCGCTGTCGCGCAGGTTCAGCGCATGGGCATGGCCCTGGCTGCCGTAACCGACGATGACGACCTTCTTGGTCTTGATCAGATTCACATCCGCGTCGCGGTCGTAATACACCCGCATGGTGGCTTCCCCTGTGGACTGGTTCGTTGGGTTGATCAGGTGCGCATTGCCTTAACGTCGTCGCGGCGGTTGCGCAAGGTTTAGAGTTGTTACATCGCCCCCGCGCCGCGCTTGATCGCGACCACGCCGGTGCGCGACACGTCGACCAGGCCGAGCGGCTTCATCAGCTCGACGAAGGCGTCGATCTTCTCCGAACTGCCGGTGATCTCGAACGTGAAGCTGTCCGTCGTGGTGTCGAGCACCCTGGCGCGGAAGGCGTCGGCGAGGCGCAGGCTCTCGACCCGCGGATCGCCGGTCGCGGCGACTTTCACCAGCGCCAGCTCGCGCTCGACCGCCGGCCCTTCGACCGTCAGGTCCGATACCTTGTGCACCGGGATCAGCCGCTCGAGCTGGGCCTTGATCTGCTCGATCACCGGCGGCGTGCCGCGCGTCACCACGGTGATGCGCGACAGGCCCTCGGCATGGTTGACCTCGGCCACGGTCAGGCTCTCGATGTTATAGCCACGGCCCGAGAACAGGCCGATGACGCGGGCGAGAACGCCGGCCTCGTTGTCGACGAGCACCGCCATGGTGTGCCGTTCGATCGGAAGTTGGGGTCGCATGGGTCGGCCTCTTCTTCTTGGAGCCTTGTTGTGTCTAGACCAGCGCCAGGTCGTCGGCGCGCTCGAGGCCCGCGTCCTTGGCGTTGAGCAGGATCTCGTTGTGCGCGGCGCCCGACGGCACCATGGGGAAGCAGTTCTCCAGCTTCGCCACCTGGCAGTCGACAATCACCGGCCGCTTGATCGCCATCATCTCCTCGATGACGCCGTCGACTTCGTCGGGCTTGGTGCAGCGCAGGCCGACGCCGTGCATCGCCTCGGCCAGCTTCACGAAGTCGGGCAGCGAGTCCGAATAGGAGTGGGAATAGCGCCCCTCGTAGCTGATCTGCTGCCACTGGCGGACCATGCCCATGTACTCGTTGTTCAGGATGAACACCTTGATCGGCGCGTCGTGCTGCACGGCGGTGCTGAACTCCTGGATGTTCATCATGGTCGAGGCCTCGCCCGCCACGTCGATGACCAGCGCGTTCGGATGGGCGATCTGCACGCCGACGGCGGCCGGGAGGCCATAGCCCATGGTGCCCAGGCCGCCCGACGTCATCCAGTGGTTCGGCTCGTCGAAGCCGATGAACTGGGCCGCCCACATCTGGTGCTGGCCGACTTCCGTCGTGATGTAGGGCTTCAGGTGCCTGGTGAGGGCGTGCAGCCGCTGCAGCGCGTATTGCGGCATGATCACGTCCGTACTCGGCTCGTATTTCAGGCAGTCCTTGCCGCGCCACTGGTCGATCTGCTTCCACCAGTCGGCGAGCGCCTGCTTGTCCGGGCGGTGCACGCCCGCCTTCCAGACCTTGATCATGTCCTCGAGCACATGGCCCGCATCGCCGACGATGGCGACGTCCACATGCACGTTCTTGTTGATGCTGGACCGGTCGATGTCGACGTGGATCTTCCTGGAGTCCGGCGAGAACGCGTTCAGCCGGCCGGTGATCCGGTCGTCGAAGCGGGCGCCGATATTGATCATCACGTCGCAGTCATGCATGGCCAGATTGGCCTCGTAGGTGCCGTGCATGCCCAGCATGCCCAGCCACTGCGGATCCGATGCCGGATAGGACCCAAGGCCCATCAGCGTCGTGGTGATCGGGAAGCCGGTCATGCGGACGAACTCGCGCAGCAGCTGCGAAGCGTTCGGGCCCGAATTGATGACGCCGCCGCCGGTGTAGAACACCGGCCGCTTGGCCGAGGCGATCAGCTCGACCGCCTGCCTGATGGCGTTGATGTCGCCCTTCACCTGCGGCAGGTAGCTGCGGTGCTTGGTCTTGGGCGAGCCGGTATAGGGTCCGGTCTCGACCTGGATATCCTTGGGCATGTCGATGACGACCGGGCCGGGCCGGCCGTTGGTCGCCACGTAGAACGCCTCGTGCATCACCCGGCCGACATCGGCCACGTTCTTCACCAGGTAATTGTGCTTGGTGGCCGGACGGGTGATGCCGACCGTATCGGCTTCCTGGAACGCGTCCGAACCGATCAGGTGGGTCGGCACCTGGCCGGTGATGCAGATGATCGGGATCGAATCCATCAGCGCGTCGACGAGACCGGTGACCGCGTTGGTCGCGCCCGGGCCCGAGGTGACGAGGACGACGCCCGGCTTGCCTGTCGAGCGGGCATAGCCTTCCGCCGCGTGCACGGCGCCGCCTTCCTGGCGCACCAGGATGTGACGGATGTGGTTCTGCTTGAACAGCGCGTCGTAGATCGGCAACACGGCGCCACCCGGGTACCCGAAGATGGTATCGACGCCCTGTTCCTTCAGCGCCCGGATGATCATCTCGGCGCCCGACATCATGTTGCCCTGTGCTTCCGGCGGCATGCCCTGTCCTCACTCCTGCGCCGCCCGCGAGACGGGCTGGCGATCCAATCGCGGCCAAATAGCATCGTAAGGCAGGCCGCGCAACGCTTTCCCCGCCCCGTCCAGGAGCGAGAGGCGCGCACCGTACTGATGCTTTATTACTCCGTCAACCCATTTACAGAAATTTTTGAAAAGATAATATCGATAAATCTTTCCGATTCTTTCTCATCGATGACGCCCCAGTCGCGGCACTGGTTGCGGAACCAGGTCATCTGCCGCTTGGCGTATTGCCTGGTCGCGGTCTTGGCCAGAGCCACCGCGTCGTCCATGGCCATCTCTCCCGTCAGCGCCGCGCGAAGCTGCGGCACGCCCAGAGCCTTCAGCGCCGTCAGGTTGGGATCGGCCTCCGGCAGCGCCGCGACCTCGTCCAGCGCGCCCGCCTCGATCATCAGGTCGAAGCGGCGGTGGCAGCGCTCGTAGAGCCAGTCGCGCGGCGGCAGCAGCACGAACTTGGCCACGCCGCCCTGCCGGTCGAGCCCAGTGAGCGGCCCGTCGACGGACGTCGCTTGCCAGGTCGCCAGTGAGCGCCCGGTCGACCGGATCACCTCCAGCGCACGCGCGACGCGCTGCCCGTCGCTGGGCCGTAGCCTTTCGGCCATGACCGGATCCTCGGCCGCGAGCGCCGCGTGGCCTGCGGCGGCGCCCGACGCCAGGACCAGTGCCCGCACCTCGCGGCGGATACCCTCATCGATCGTCGGCACCTCGGACAGGCCGCCGAGCAGGGCGCGGAAATAGAGCCCGGTGCCGCCGGCGACGATGGCCACCTTTCGCCTCGCCCGTATATCCTCAATGACCGCACCCGCCAGCTCGGCCCAGCGCGCAACCGAGAAGGGCTCCGCGACGCTGGCGACGCCGTACAGATGATGCGTGACCAGCGCCCTGTCGGCGGCATCCGGAGCTGCGCTGAGCAGCGGCAGTTCACGATATAATTGCATGCTGTCGGCGTTGACGATCTCGCCGCCCAGACGCCGGGCGAGAACCAGCGAGAGCGCCGATTTGCCACTTGCGGTTGGGCCGGCAATAAGAATAACTTGAGGCCGCGTCTCGGGTGTCATCACACCATACTTCGGTAAATACTGAACGGGGACAAGACGCTGCTGACGATAGCAGGGAATCGCGCCAGCGTCGGGCCCCGGTCCTGACAGGAGAGGACAAACATGGCTAACATACTGACCTTCCAGGCCACGCCGGGCATTGCCCGCCTTACGCCGGTGCATCTGGAACTGGTTTCCGCCGCCCTGCTGCGCGCTGGCGCGTCGGGCTTGAAGCCCAGGTGGGTGACCAAGAACGTGCAGGCGGAACTGCGCTATGACGGCATCGAGGGCGACAAGGCCATCGAGGTCGCCAACGGCGCCGTGAAGGGTTCGGGTCTCGTGATCGCGAACAAGGACTAGTGTCCGTCCGCCTGCTGATCGCGGACATGGACTCCACGATCATCGAAAACGAATGCATCGACGAACTGGCTGACGCCATCGGCATCAAGGATCAGGTCGCCGCCATCACCGAAAGGGCGATGCGCGGCGAACTTGATTTCGAGGCCGCGCTCCGCGAGCGCGTCTTCATGCTGAAGGGCCTGCCGGAAGCCTCGTTGCAGGAGGTCTATGACAGCCGCATCCGGCTGACCAAAGGCGCCCGCGAGATGACCGACGCGCTGCACGCCAGGGGCATCAAGTGCATCCTGGTATCGGGCGGCTTCACCTTCTTCACCAGCCGCATCGCCAGGGCGGCCGGATTCGACGCCGACCATGCCAATACGCTGGGCATCGAAAACGGCATGCTCGACGGAACGGTCGGCGAACCGATCCTGGGCGCCGACGCCAAGCTTTCGACCATGAAGCGCTATGCCGCAGACATGGGCATCGGGCTCGACGAGGTCATTGCCATCGGCGACGGCGCCAACGACCTGCCGATGATCCAGGCCGCCGGCTACGGCATCGGCTTCTGCGCCAAGCCGAAGGTGGCGGAAGCGGCCAAATACCGCATCGACGAGCGCGACCTTACCAAGGTGCTGGATATCGCCGGACTGCGGTAGCGGGTGTTCAACGGCGCGTTTGCAAACTGGCGCCTCTTTCAGTCACTTCCAGGAACAGCGACTTGATCTAGGCCTTGGATCTGGAAGCCCCACTTGAAAACTTATTTCAGAAGCTCGTCCAGCGCGGCCTGCTCGGGGGCCATCTCAGCCCGGTGCACCGCATCGATCACCACACTCGGCGCCTGATCGGTCGTTATGCTGCGGCGTGATGCAGCCAGCAACCAGTCATAGTGGTCGGCCGACATCAGCACCAACTCACGCCGGCCATGACGCGTGATCTCGACAGGTTCACGCATGGCCTTATGCTGGAAATCGCCAAATTTCCGCTGGAACTGCATCGCTGTCGTCGTCGCCATTACCAAGTACCTCCAATAAACACGACGGATTATACGAATTCTACGTATAATCCGTCAAGCCTTCGAACTGGGGAGATCCGCCATGGCCCGCGTCCCGTACCTCGACAAGCACGACCTTCCAGCAGAATACCAGGATCTGCTGAACCGCAGCATCAACGTCACGCGGGCACTGGTGCACAGCCCCAGGGCGGCGCGCAAGTTCGGCGCGCTGGGCAACTACATCCGGCACGGCAGCACGCTGGATTCCCGACTCAGCGAGATGGCGATCATCCAGGTCGGCTACCTCACCCGGCAGCCTTACGAATACTCGCACCACGTGAAGATCGGCATGGACATGGGTGTCAGCGAGGACGACATCCGCGCCATCGCCGCCGAGACGGCGGGCGGAACGTCGAGCCTTGACGCTCTGTCTAGCGCCGTGATCCGCGCGGCGCGCGAGATGACCACCGACCTGACGATCTCCGACGCCACCTTCGAGCTGTTGCGGGACGAACTCGGCACCGAGCGGCTGATCGACCTGATCCTGGCGATCGCCACCTATAACGGCGTCGTCCGCATCCTTGGCGCGCTGCAAATCGACGTCGAGGACGACTACCTCACCTATCTCGAGCAGTTCCCGCTGCCCGGAATCTGAGGTCAACCGCATCCGCGCCCAGGCTTGCGCCCCGGACTGCAGCGACGCGGCCAAAGGCCGTCAGGTCTGGTCGGACGCCTGACGGTTTACGAACGCGACGTTTATCGCCATTCTGCGGGCGAACGACGGAAAGGCTTCATGTCCACGATACACCAGATGCGGGTCGAGTTCGACCCGCCGGAAGACCGGCTGCTGATGTCCATCATCTCGAAGGACGGCAGGGAGTTCCGCATGTGGTTCACCCGGCGCTTCGTGAAGCTGCTGTGGCCCAACCTGGTGAAGCTGGCCGAATCGACGCCCGAGGCGGCGGCGCAGCAGTCGGACGCGGCCCGCAAGAGCATCGTCCGCTTCCAGCACGAGAAGGCGCTTGCCTCCAGCAACTTCACCGATAAATACGACAAGGACAAGGTGGTCAGCCAGTATTTCGGCGAGGCGCCGGTCCTGATCACCGAGGGCCGCATCAAGCGCATCGACAACCCGAAGGGACCGAACCAGGTGGCCTTCATGGCCAAGGACGGGCGGCCGGTGACGATGGCGCTCGACGACGTGCTGCTCCACTCCATGGCGCGCCTGATCCGCAACGCCGCCAGGAAGGCCGGCTGGGATCTGGATCTGGGCGCCCTCGCCGGCGATACGGCAGTCCCGAATGACGGCGAGACGGCATCGCGGGTGCTGAACTAGCCCCTGCGCCAAGCCTTTGGAATATCTGGGAAGCTGGTGCTGCTGGACAGGATTGAACTGTCGACCTCTCCCTTACCAAGGGAGTGCTCTACCACTGAGCTACAGCAGCAGCGGGAGGGCTTATGCCAAGGAAACCGGGCGGTTGCAAGCGGTTTCGGCCAGTGACCGGGATTTCCTGAAACGCCACCAAAAGCCAGATTAAACCCACGAAGTTTCCAGAAATTCTGGTGATTATCAGGGAGAATTTTTCCCGTCCCGATCCGGCGCAGAAGGCGCTCTGCGTCTGGGCATGGTGCAGCCTGTGGCGAGGATCGCGTTGCCGCCTCTCCCCTTCGGACGGCCGTCCGCGGACGCCACCTTGCCGCGTACGCGGCCTGAGCCTAATAAGGCAGTGGAAGTGAGTAGAAGGAGTTCCGCCCAATGCCGAGGGCGCGTACCGACGCCGAAGTCTTGGTTTTTCGGGAGAATCTTTGCGCGGCCGCCACGCGCCGGTTTGCGGAACTTGGCTATGCCGGGGTGACCATTCGCGGCCTGGCGGCGGACGTCGGCTGCAGTCCCATGACACCCTACAGCTATTTCAGGGACAAGGAGGAAATCTTCGCGGCGGTGCGGGCGGCAGCGTTTCGGCGCCTTGCCGATGCCTGCGAGGATGCGGCGCGAAATGCCCCTGATGATCTGACGCGGGCGGGCGCCCTGGGCCGCGCCTATCTGCATTTCGCACTGACCGAACGCGACGCCTACAAGATCATGTTCGAACTGACCCAGCCCGACGAGCACGCATTTCCGGATGTGGTGGCACAGGTCGAGCGGTGCCGGCGGTTCATGACCCAGCCAACCGAAATCATGGTTCGCGAAGGGGTACTATCCGGCGACCCCAACAAGTTGTCGCAGATGTTCTGGGCAGGGATCCACGGCGCCATCGTGTTGCACATGACCGGCAAGCTCGTCCCGGGCACGAGCATCGAGGAACTCTACGCCATGATGCTGGCGACCCTGATGCGCGGTGCGCGGGGCCCGCGCTTCACCGAGGTGGAAGGGGCGCTGTTTTCCCGCCGGGACACCCTCTGACGGCTGCGGGCCGCACCCGCCTGAACGGGTCAGGCACTCCATTATTTACATTGTAAAATACATCTGCCAGAGTGTGTCATCACGTCGGCGGGGAGCTGGTCGCTTGCGCGCCGATCAACCTCGGAACAAGGCCAGTCAGCATGAACAAGATCGTAGAGGTCAAGGCCCCCAACAATCCTTTCCTGAGAGGTAATTTCGCACCCGTCGACAATGAGCTGACGGAACGGTGCGTCGAAGTCGTCGGTGAAATCCCCAAGGAACTCGAAGGCGCGTTCCTGCGAATCGGCTCGAACCCGGTGTTCGTCGGCGACGTGGAAAAGTACCACTGGTTCGACGGTGACGGCATGATCCACGAGGTTCATTTCGAGGGCGGCAAGGCGACCTACCGCAATCGCTACGTCATGACCAAGGGGTTGAAGGCTGAACTGGAAAAGGGCGACTGGATCTGGAAGGGTCTGAACTCGATGCCCGATTTCACCAACAAGTTGGGCCCGATGAAGAACGCCGCCAACACGGCGATGGTCTTCCACAACCGCAAGCTGTTGGCCCTGTGGGAAGGCGGCGCGCCGCACCATGTAACCCTGCCCGAACTCGAAACCGTGGGCGAGGTCGATTTCGACGGCAAACTCAACCATGCCTTCACCGCCCACCCGAAGCTCGACCCGGTGACGGGTGAGATGATCGCCTTCGGCTACAACATGTTCATGAAGCCCTATTGCATCCATTGCGTCGTCGACAAGGACGGCAACATGACGCACCAGGTCGCGATCGACCTGCCGAAGGGCTGCATGATGCACGACTGCGCGATCACGGAGCACTACACGCTGATCCTCGACCTGCCCGTCACCGGCAACCTCGAAGCGTTCATGCAAGGCGGCCCGCCGCTCAGCTGGGATCCCGAGAACGGAGCACGGATCGGTGTGCTTCCCCGGCATGGCGGCAGCAACGACGTTCGCTGGTTCACCATCAAGACCGGCTTCGTGTTCCATACGGTCAACGCCTATGAAGAAGGCGACGAAGTGGTGCTCGAAGCCTGCCGGTCCAACAAGACCAACGTCGTGGGCGCGGACAGCAGCACCGATTCCGGCATGGAGGACGCCCCTTTCCTCTACGAATGGCGGCTCAACCTGAAGACCGGCGCCGTGCGCGAGCGCCTGCTCGATGGCCAGTACGGCAGCGAATTCCCGCGCATCAACGAAGCCTATATGGGCCGCAAGCACCGCTACACCTACAATGCCCGTCTCGACATGACGGGTGCCGGCATGTTCGACGGCATCATCAAGTACGACCGTGCGAACGACACGGCCGAGCACGTTGCTTTCGGCCCGGGCCGTCATGGCGGCGAGGCGATCTTCGCCCCGCGGCCCGGCGGCACTGATGAAGACGACGGCTGGACCGTGAATTTCGTCTGGGACGAGAATGCCCAACGCAGCGAATGCGTCGTGATCGATGCGAAGAATTTCGCCGCCGGGCCGGTTGCCCGGATCATGATGCCCGGACGGGTGCCCTATGGCTTCCATGCCGCCTGGGTCGACAAGGACGGTATCGCAAGCCAGTCCTGAGGTCGCGTCGCGGCGGATGCGCTGGAGTCCGGAACAGACGCGGATCGCGAGTCTGCGTGATCTTTCGGTCGCCGCATGCGGCCGCCGGGTCCAGAGGATCAAGCCGCCTGTAGCATGACAGGCCCCGCGCCTTGGCGCGGGGCCTGTCATGGGCGGCCTACTGGTACTTCACCGAGCACCCATAGGCCTTGGTCTGGGCCACCTGAACCGGCTTGCCGGCGGCGACCGCGTCATAGGCCGCGCGCACGTAATTGTCGGCTTTCGGGATGTCCGACGGCCTGGCCGACGGGATGCTGTCGATGGCTCCCATATAGGCGACGGTCTGCCGGGGTGTGATCACCACCATCTGCGGCGTCGCGGACGCCCCATAGGCCATGCCGATCTTGCCGTCCTCGTCCAGGATCACGCCCGACGGCGCCGCGTCGCGCGATTTGGTCAGTTCATTCGCCTGCGCCGCCGACACATGCCCCTGCTTGCCCGGCGCCGAGGAGACGACCGTCAGCCAGACCACGCCCTTGCCGGTCAGTTCCTTCTGCAGCGACTGCATGTTGCCGCTTTCGTAATGCTTCTTTACGAACGGGCATTCATGGTTGGTCCATTCCAGCACCACGGTCTTACCCGAATAGTCGCCGAGGCTGACGGTCTTGCCCGCGGCGTCCTTGCCCGTGAACGCCGGCGCCGGCTGACCGATCTCCGGCGCCGCCTGGGCCGAAACGGCCACGCAAAGCGCCAATCCGCCGACCAGCGCCGTCGAAAATCGTCCGATCATCGCACACTCCCTGAGCTAAAAGGTCCTACCCCTCGGCCTGGCCGATGGCGTCCAGCACGATGTCCGGCGTGAGCAACTGGGGCAGCACGACGGCCTGGGCGCGACCAGGCGCAAAGTACAGATAGAGCGGCACGCCGCTTCGGCCATAGTTTGTCAATATTTCGGTAATCTTGGGGTCGCGGCGCGTCCAATCGCCTTTCATGTAGCGGATGCGCTTGCCGCGGAATTCGGCGGCGACCGCGTCGGTCGTCAGTGCGACCCGTTCGTTGGCAAGGCAGGTGATGCACCACGCCGCCGTCAGGTTGACGAACACAGGCTCGCCCGCGGCCCGGTAAGCTTCGAGCCTGGCCTCGTCGTAAGGCTCGGCGGCCAGCACGCCACCGTCGGCCGTGTTGGATGGCGCATCCTGCTCACCGGCGTACCAGACCAGCCAGACGCAGGTCGCCAGCGCGGCGGCCGCCAGCCCATGGCTGAACGCCTTGCCGAAGCCGTGCGCGCCCCGCGCGATCCGCCACAGCCAGATAGCGAACACAACCAGCATCAGGATGCCCAGCAGCGCGGCCACGGCGGTGATACCGGCCTGCTGGCCCAGCACGGTCACCAGCCAGATCACCGTGGCGTAGACGGGAAACGCCAGGAACTGGCGGAACCGGTCCATCCACGGACCCGGCCGCGGCAGCAGGCGGCCGATGGCCGGCACCTCGCTGATCAGCAGCATGGGGAACGCCAGCCCGAAGCCCAGCGCGGCGAAGATCAGCAGCGATCCCAGCGGCGGCAGCAGCAGCGCCGCGCCCAGCGCCGAGGCCATGAACGGCGCCGTGCAGGGCGTCGCCACGATGGTGGCCAGCACGCCGGTCGCGAACGCGCCGACGGCGCCGCCCCGGTCGACCAGCCCCTGGCCAAGCCCGGTGAAGCTGCCGGCCAGTTCGAAATAGCCCGACAGCGACAGGCCGACCGCGAACAGGATCACCGCCAGTACCGCCACCACCTCGGGCGTCTGCAACTGGAAACCCCAGCCCACCGCTATGCCGCCCGCGCGGAACGCCAGCAACGCGCCCGCCAGCGCCAGGAAGCTGACCATCACGCCCGCCGTATAGAGCAGCCCCTCTATCCGCTTCTCACGCAGCGACAGGCCCGACGCCTTCACCACGGCGAGCGCCTTCAGCGACAGCACGGGAAACACGCAAGGCATCAGGTTGAGCAGCACGCCGCCAAGGAACGCGAACAACACCGCCTGCCATATGGTCATCTGCGTGAGGCCAGTCGTCGATCCACCACCAGGGCCGGCCGCGGTGCCCGGCGCATCGCCCTGAGCCATCCCCGGGATAGAGAACGTCCCGGGGCCGGCGCTGACCGAGTAGGCCTTGTCGCCGACCCTGAGCACGCCGTCGATGGTCACGTCGGGCTTGCCGCTGCCCGTCGGAATCACGAGGACGCGCGCCTTGCCGTCGGCGCTCTCAGCTTGCTTGCCGCTATTGTTGATCAGCGTTTCGGCGAAGGGGAAAAAGCGAAGCGCGCCGGCCCCGGCATCCGTAAACCGCAACGCCAGGGTCTTGCCGTCGACCCGGAACTGGGCCGTACCCGGGAACGCCACCGGCAGCGCCTCGCGCGCCTTCCTGAATCCGGCGGTGTGCATCGGGTCTCGCACCGATTCCTTGGCAACCGGCAGCGTCAGTTCCAGGTCGGCGCCTTCGGGGATGCAGATTTCCTCGCACACCAGCCAATCGGCGCGGGCCTTCAGCGTCACGTCGCCCAAGGGCGCACCGACAGGCGGCGTCACCGTCACCAGCAGCCAGTGCTCGGCGTCATATCCGTAATTGGTCAGCGGGCCGAACGGCAGCGCCTTGGGCGCGGGCCAGTCGATATGGCTGGCCGTGAACCCCGCCGGCAGGGTCCATTCCAGCGAGGTCGCCAACCCGGAATCGCCGGGATTGCGCCAGTAGGTGTGCCATCGCTCGCGCGGGATCAGCTTCAACGCCACATGGAACGCCTCGCCGGGACTCACGGCCGCCATGTCGGCGACCAACTCGGCCTGGGCGTTCTCGGTTCTGACAGGCCCGGCGTCCGCGGGCGCGGCCAGCAACAGGCCAGCCAGAGCGGCCGCCACCCATCCCGCCCAGCGCAGCAGTGAAGACGTCATCAGCTTCTCCGTGTGCCGCGCCTTTTCCGGCGCGGGCTGTTCTATGCATAATATGGTACTCGGCGCAGGTCCATGCGGACCATCTACGCGGTACGGGCGGGGAAATCGCAATGAACGAGATCGGCCACTTCGCCATGCAGGGCGGCACGACGGGGCGAAAGCCCCTCGCGTTGAGCTGCAACTGCAGCAATCTGCCGCCTGGGTTGGCACGCGGGACCGCATTGTAGCCGCGATGCCGAAGCAGGATGACAAGCAGGGTCCAAACCAGGCCGAACACCAGCGCCGAGCCGCCGAGGCGCTGCGCGAGAATCTGCGGCGCCGCAAGGAGCAGCAGCGCAAGCAGGCCCCGAGGCCCGACCCGGAGGGGAAGGACGATCCCGCCTAGTGGGAGATGTTCATATAGGAAATCGCGAACAGCGCCGCCCCGGCTGCCGACGTCGCCAGGCTGGTCGGCGTCAGGTAGGGCCCGCCCAGAGCGTGGATTTTCATGGCGAGCAGCGCTCCCATCGCGGCGCCGGCGATCCCGAAGCCCGCCGCGGTGATCGGCCGCGCAGTCTTTTCAACCGGATAAAAGAAATAAACCAATAGGCCTGTCACCAGACCGATGGAAAGCTTGGCTAACCACTCCATGCCCGAAATCTCCCGGCGCCTGCCCGAGCGCCATTTGCCCAGGATAATCCTGTCATAATTTGCAATCCGAGTCAGCATTCCTGTCTTTACGCCTCCCGTATTCCACGGACATGCGCGCGGGCGTTGAGATACGCCATGCGGTCCATTAGAAGTGGTGTGCGCGTTCACCCCCGAAGAGTTCCTCCATGGCCATCATGTCCGACATCTGGATCCGCGAGCAGGCCCTGGCCAACGGCATGATCGAGCCGTTCGTCGAGAAGCAGCAGCGCCAGGGCGTGATCTCCTACGGTCTCTCGTCTTATGGCTATGACGCGCGGGTGTCGGACGAGTTCAAGGTGTTCACCAATGTGGATTCGGTGATCGTCGACCCGAAGGAGTTCTCCAAGCAGAGCTTCGTCGACCGCCCAGGCGACGTCTGCGTCATCCCGCCCAATTCCTTCGCCCTCGCCACCACGGTCGAGTACTTCCGCATCCCGCGCGACATCCTGGTGATCTGCCTGGGCAAGAGCACCTACGCCCGCTGCGGCATCATCGTCAACGTCACGCCGCTGGAGCCCGAATGGGAAGGCCACGTGACGCTGGAGTTTTCCAACACCACGCCGCTGCCGGCCAAGATCTACGCCAATGAGGGCGCCTGCCAGTTCCTGTTCCTCAAGGGCAACGAGCCCTGCGAGACGTCCTACAAGGACAAGGCGGGCAAATACATGGGACAGCGGGGCGTGACCCTGCCGAAGCTGTAGCCATGGACCAGCTCGTCATCCGCGGCGGCAGGCCGCTGCGCGGCAAGATATCGATCAGCGGCGCCAAGAACGCGGCGCTGCCGCTGATGGCCGCCAGCCTGCTGACCGAGGAGACCCTGACGCTCCACAACATTCCGGCACTGGACGACATGGCCACCATGTCGGACCTGCTGACCAGCCTCGGCGCCACCGTCGAGGAAGTCGAAGGCTCGAACCGGGGCCGCACCCTCAAGCTGACGGCCAGGCCGCCGCTGTCCACCGTCGCGCCTTACGAGATCGTCAACCGCATCCGCGCCTCGGTGCTGGTGCTGGGTCCGCTGCTGGCGCGCACCGGCGAGGCGACCGTGTCCATGCCCGGCGGCGACGCCATCGGCATCCGGCCCATCGACCAGCACCTGAAGGGCCTCGAGGCCATGGGCGCGAAGATCGAGCTGAAGGGCGGCAACGTCATCGCCCACGCGCCCGGCGGCTTGAAGGGCGCCACCATTCGCTTTCCGTTCGTGTCTGTGGGCGCCACCGAGAACCTGCTGATGGCCGCCGCCCTCGCCAAGGGCACCACCATCATGGAAAATTCGGCGCGCGAGCCCGAGGTCACCGACCTGGCCCAGTGCCTCGTCGCCATGGGCGCCAACATCCACGGAATCGGCACCGAGTGCCTGGTGATCCAGGGTGTCGATGCGCTGCACGCGGCCGAATACACCGTGATGCCCGACCGGATCGAAGCCGGCACCTACGCGGTCGCCGCGGCGATCACCGGCGGCGAGCTGGTGCTCGACGGCGCAAACGTGGACCATCTCGGATCGGTGTTCGAATCCTTGGCCAAGGCCGGCGTCAACATCTCCAACGGCCTCGGCAAGGTGCGCGTGTCCCATCCGACCGGACGCTGCAAGGGATTCGACGTCATCACCCACCCGTTTCCCGGCTTTCCGACCGACATGCAGGCCCAGTTCATGGCGCTGATGGCGGTGGCCGACGGCGCCTCGCTGATCACCGAGACCATCTTCGAGAACCGCTTCATGCACGCGCCCGAACTGGCCCGCATGGGCGCCGACATCACGGTTCACGGCAGTTCGGCCATGGTGCGCGGCAACCCACGGCTGCGCGGCGCGCCGGTGATGGCGACCGACCTGCGCGCCTCGGTCTGCCTGGTGCTGGCCGGCATGGCCGCCGAGGGCGAAACGGTCGTCAACGGCGTCTATCACCTGGACCGCGGCTACGAAAAGCTGGAAGAGAAGCTTCGGGCGGTAGGCGCCGACATCCGCCGCACCCAGGACGACAGGGCGATCGTGCCATGAGGAAGATCCGTTCATGAAACTACGCGCCGAGAACGCCGAGGACATCGCCGTGCTCGGCGGCTACCTGCAGGATGCCGCGCTCAAGGTGTCCGACCTGGCGTGGCTGCCGGCGGCCAACCGCTTCGCCCTGGTCTGCAACCGCTTCATGTGGGAGCGGCCCGGGCCGCCCCATTACCGCACCCGCGCCGGCCTGCATTTCGAAACCGTCATCGCCGCCAAGGTGCGCGGCGTGCCACAGCAGTCGAAGGACCATGTGCTGGAGTTGCTGACCGTCCATGCGGTCGAGCAGCAGGGCCGCGCCCTGATTACCCTCACCTTCGCCGGCGGCGCCGACATCCGCCTGGAAGCCGAACTGGTCGAGGCCGGCATGGACGATCTTGGCGAGCCCTGGGAAACGCAGAACCGCCCGGTGCACGAAGGCGCGTGATGCCGATGCTCACGGGCTACCTGCGGCGCCAGGCCGCCACCTGCTACGAGCTCAAATCCGCGCTGACCGCCTGCCTCCTGCTGCGGATCGCCAATGACTGCGACGCCCAGGGGCCGTGCCGGGACCTGTTCGGCCATCGTGAGAGCGCGGCGTTGCCCAACAGCATGCTCGGCCCGCGGATCGCCGGCGCGATGCACAGCCTCGTCCTTGCCGGCCTCGCGCCCGAACTCGCCACCTTCTACCCCACTGCCGGCGGATCGTTCGTCGAAGCAGGCTTCTGGGAACAGGCACTGGCGGTGTTGATGTCGAATATGGACTTCGTGAACGCCTATATCGAAAACCCACCCCAGACCAACGAGGTCGGCCGCGCCGGCACCCTGCTCGCCGGCTTTTTGCTGGTCGCGCGCGAAACCGGCCTTCCACTGCGGTGTCTCGAGGCGGGCGCAAGCGCCGGCCTCCTGCTTCACTGGGATCGTTACCGATACGACCTTGACGGTGCGCACTGGGGTGACTCGTCAAGCCCGGTGCTGATCCGGAACCGCTGGCGCGGCACGCCCGCCGGCCTGCCCGCCCGCGTCAGCGTCTCCGAGCGCCGCGGTTGCGACCTCAATCCGGTGGATCTGGGCGATCCCGAGGAGACCCGGCGCCTGAGGTCGTACATCTGGGGCGACCACCCTGGACGGCTGGCCCGGCTCGACGCGGCCATGGCCGTGGCGGCGCGCGATCCGGCGCCGGTAGACCGCCAGGATGCCGCCTCGTGGATCGAGGCCCAGCTTGCGGATCCCCGGCCCGGCGTAGCGACGGTATTCTATACATGCTTCGCCTCGATGTATTTTGGCCGGGCCAGTGTCGCCGCTATCCGGGACGCTTTCTCCCGCGCCGCCGCAATCGCCACGCCAGAAGCGCCACTGGCCTTGCTTCAGCTCGAACGGACCAGCAAGGGCGGAACGCCAAGGCTGCAGCTGTCCCAATGGCCCGGCAATACGCACCGCATTCTGGCCGGAACCGACCTGCTTGGGCGAAGTACGACATGGGCGAAAGCCCGGCGCTAGATCACCCGCTGCCGGGCACGGACGGCTCTGCTCCCACATAGCGCGCCCTGGGCCGGATCAACGTGCCCGTCTCGGTCTGCTCGATCGCGTGGGCGAGCCAGCCTGCCGTTCGGCCGAGCGCGAAGATGGCGAACGCCGCCTCCTGCGAAAGCCCGAGCGTTTGTGCCAGCGCCGCCAGCGCGCCGTCCACATTGAGCAACATGCCGCCAGCCGCCTCCGCGGCTTCTATTGTCCGCAGCAATGCCCCGTAGGGTTCATGGGCGGCCCTCAGCGCATGGGCACGGATGTCGCCGTCCGGATAGAGCGCGTGGTGCAGTCCCCAGATCGGCTCGCCGCGGACCAGGCGCGCGGCGAAAAATGCCGCCGGATCAGGCGCCGCGAGCGCCTCGGCGAACATGGCGACGGTGCGCATGGTCATGCCGCCGTGCCGGGGCCCGGTCAGCGCGGCGAGTCCCGCCATCAGTGCCGCCGGCAGGCTCGCGCCGGTCGATGCCACCACGCGCACCGCGAAGGTGGACGCGTTCAGTTCATGATCGGCCAGCAGCACGAGCGCGCGGCGGACCAGATCCGCCCCCTTCGGCTTCAGCCTCCAGGCGGCGGCGGCGGCCTCTTGAACCGGGCCGGTGACCTCGCGGCCCAGCACCGTGCCGGCCAGCCCCCGAAACAGCGCCGCCCCCTCCACGACGATGGCTTGCCGGCTGCGGCCGAACATGGGCTGCGCCTCATTCATCGCCTGCGCCAGATAGTTGAACGAAGCGCCGATCCCGCTGCCGCTGGCGATCGGGGCCCGGGCCGCCGCCTGCGGCCAGGACGCAACGTCGCACAGCAGCGCCGCCGTTTCCTCGAGCGTGGCGTGTTCCGACCACGCGACGGCATCATGTCCCCGGTAGATCAGCCGTCCGCGCACCACCGTGGAAATCCGCGTCTCAAGAACTGGATCGCCCCAGTTGATCGCTTTGGCGGCGACCACCGGGCGGCTGCGCCCGGCCTTCTTGCGCGCGGCCAACGCATCCACCTCGGCCTCGCGGTAGAGGCTGCGGCGGGAATCCGCGCCATCTGCCGCCGCTTCCAGCAGGCCACGGCTGACATAGGCGTAGAGCGTCTGCGGGCGGATCCCGAGACGTTGGCAAACCTCGTCGGCGGCGATCATTTTCACTGACATATATTGATTATATTGATCAATATTGACGAACGCAACGACGTGGCGCCAGATGGTGGCCATCAACAGGCTCGGAAGCAGTCCCATGAATACACCCATGATCGACCCCGGTCCCGACGGCCGGTCCGACAGCGCCCTCGTCGCCGCCTTTGCTTTCCAGGCAAAGGCCTGCGAGCTGATTGGCTCGCCGCTCACCGCCCTGCTGCTGCGCGGCATGGTCGCCGACTACAAGGCGGGCGGCGTCACCCACACCATGCTCTCCGGCTGGGAAACCCGTGCACCCAAGGATGCTGTCCTCAGCCTGCGCATGGTCGGCGGCCTGCATTACCTGGTACTGACCGGCCGCGCCTCGGCGCTCGCCGCATTCTATCCCAGTGCCGGCGGCGCGTTCCGCGAGGACGGACTATGGGACGCCGCCGAGCCCGTCCTGCGCGCCGAGGGGCCGTTCTTCGAGCACTTCCTGCGCAACACGCCGCAGACTAACGAGGTGCGCCGCACCGGCGTGCTGATCGGCGGTTTCCTCACCGTCGCGAAGCAGACCGGCCTGCCGTTGCGCTGCCTGGAAGTCGGCGCCAGCGCTGGCCTCAACCTAAACTGGGACCGGTTTCGCTATGACTTCGGCAACGGCGCGACCTGGGGCGATCCGGCAAGCCCGGTACTGATTAACACCAGCTGGCGCGGCGATGCGCCCCACGCTGACGTGGCCGCCACCGTCGCCGAGCGCGCCGGCTGCGACATCAGCCCCATCGACCTGTCGCGGCCCGAGGCGGCGCTGCGCCTGAAATCCTATGTCTGGCCCGACCAGCTCGAACGCTTCCACATGCTGGAAGGCGCGCTGGCCGTGGCCGCCCTGCATCCGCCGTCGCTGGAAACCGCCGATGCCGGCAAATGGGTCGCGCTGCAACTGGCGGAGCCGCGCCCCGGCGTGGCGACGGTGGTCTATCATTCTATCGCCGCCCAGTATTTCAGCGCCGAGACCAAGGCTGCCATGAACGCCGCCTTGACCCGCGCCGGCGAACGCGCGACACCCGATGCGCCGGTCGCCTGGCTGCGCATGGAGGCGCCGGATCTTTCCGCCTGGCCCGAGGTGATCGTGACCCTCTGGCCCGGTGGCGAGGAACGGCTGCTCGGCACAGCCCATCCTCACGGCACATTCGTTGAGTGGAAGGAGACCCCATGATCCTCGAAGCCGCCCAACTCACCATCAAGCCCGGCCGCGAAGCCGCGTTCGAAGCGGCCATGCGCCAGGCCCGGCCGTTGATCGAAGCCTCGCCCGGCTTCGGCGGCATCGAGGTCCGGCGCTGCATCGAACGCCCGAACGCCTACCTGCTGCTGGTCCGGTGGGAGACGCTGGAGGACCACACGGTCGGCTTTCGCGGCTCCGACCGGTACCAGCAGTGGCGGGCGTTGCTCCACGATTTCTACGATCCGCTCCCCACCGTCGAGCATTTCGCGCCGTCGTTCGTACGGTAGGACACGAATCTTGGTGGCGTTGCCCCGACGTGGTGCTAGTTCATAGGCCACAGGCCATCGCCGCCGGGGAGACCTCCTTGATCGCCATCCGACTGATTGCCGCCGCTGTCGTCCTGGGCATGGCCGTCGCCGGCTGCTCCTCCAAACCGCAGCGCAGCCCGTTGCCGAAGGATCGCAATGCCGTCGACCGGATCAGCGACGCCTATGTGCGCGCCGTCGACCTGCAGGCCGCGGGCGACTGCGAGAAGGCGAGCCGGCTGCTCTACCGTGTCGCCATGCAGGGGACCGGCTACGAGGATGCCCAGCGCCGTCTCGGCGAATGCACCATCGCCACGGCAAAGGGCGACCAGACCCGGTACATGGATGGCATCGTCTGGCTGCGCCGCGCCGCCGAGGCAGGCTGGCCCGAGGCGCAAGGCTCGCTGGCCTACGAATACGCCACCGGCACCATGACCGATCCTGTCGAGGCGGCGCGCTGGCTGACGCTCTACGAGAACAACCCGAAGATGAAGCGCCTGGGCTTCACGCCGTTGCCGGCCGACAAGCTGGCCCGCATCCGTGTCAGGATCACGCCCGAGCAACTCGCGAAGGGCCAGGCCGCCGCCGCCAGCTTTGTGCCCGTCACGTGGATACCGCCCGCCGCCGCCAAGCGCGACGCGGTCCTCGACCTGAAGGAAGGCGAAGCCGCCAAGAGCGGCTTCGGCCCGCACCGCGGCGGCGACAGCGATCGCCCCGTCGGCGGCGAGTTCCCGCAGCCGGGGCAGTAACTCCTACCGGACACGAATTACCGGAATACGGGCGTCCGCTTGTTGAGGAACGCGTCTACCGCTTCCTTGTGCTCGGCCGAAACGTAGCATTCCTTCAGCAGCTCGCCCTCGCGGCGCTGGACCGCGTTCAGGTCCGACGCGGGACCGTGGTCGCGCAGCAGGCCTTTGATCAGCCGCAGCTGTCGGTCCGGGTTCGCCGAGATTTCGCGGCCGAGCGCCTTGGCCTTCGCCAGCAGTTCGTCCGCGGGCACCACATGATCGGCCAGCCGGATGCGGCCGGCCTCGCGGGCGTCGATCAGCCGCGCCGTCAGGCACAGCTCGTTGGCCGTGCCGAAGCCCACGCGGCGCTCGAGGAAGTGGGACGAGCCCAGTTCCGGCACCAGGCCCATCTTGACGAAGAACATGCCGAACTTGGCCTCCTCCGACGCGATGATCACGTCGAACGGCAGGATCATGGTCGCACCCACGCCGACCGACGCGCCGTTCACCGCCGCGATCAGCGGCTTGGAGCGGCGGCACAGATCGGCCCAGTCGGTCCCGCCCGGCATGCCGGTCTCTTCTTCCTGCTTGTCGCCCGCGCCGTCGATGCGCGCTTTGAACGCCTGCTCGATGTCCGCGCCGGCGCAAAAGCCCTTGCCCGCGCCGGTCAGCACGATCGCGCCGATGGCGCGGTCGGCATTGGCGCGCTCGAAGGCGTTCACCAGTTCCGTCGACATCACCCGCGTCCAGGCGTTGCGCCGCTCGGGACGGTTCAAGGTGACGACCGCGACCGGGCCGTCGGTTTCATAGAGGATGGTTTCGTAGGACATCGCATTCACCCCTGCTGGTTCAGGCCGCCGACATTAGGCGGCGGCTGCGACCCGATGCAAGTCCTAGCCCTTCAGCGTGTCCCCGAGCTTGTCGAGGGCTTGCATCAACACTCATGCAAAGCCCTTCGACAAGCTCAGGGACACGGATAGAGTGTGACCTGAAAACCCGCCTGTAAACGGGCGGAACGGAGGGGAAGCATGTCATCTGAAGCGGCAGCGCTGCAGCGGTCATCGGCCATTCTGGCGCGGCTCGACCGGCTGCCCGGCACGAGGCACATCTGGCTGCTGATCGGCCTGCTGTCGCTGGGCGGCATGTTCGAATTCTACGACATGTTCATGACCGCCTATGTGATGCCCGGGATGGTCAAGGCCGGTCTGTTCGCCGACGTGAAGGTCGGCATCTTCACTGGTCCCGCCCTATTCGTCGCCTCGACCTTCACCGGCCTGTTCATCGGCACCTTCCTGTTCGGCTATGTGGCCGATCGCTATGGGCGTCGTGCCATCTTCACCTGGTCCATGTTGTGGTACAGCGCCGCGACCCTGGTGATGGCCTTTCAGGACACCGGCCTCAGCATCAGTCTGTGGCGGCTGATCGCCGGCATCGGCATCGGCGTCGAGCTGGTGACCATCGATACCTATATCTCCGAGCTGGCGCCGAAGGCCGTGCGCGGCCGTGCCTTCGCCTTCAACCACGTGGTGCAATTCGCCGTGGTGCCGCTGGTGGCGTTCATTTCTTGGCTGCTGGTGCCGCTGTCGCCGCTGGGACTCGACGGCTGGCGCTGGGTGGCGATCATCGGCTCCGTCGGCGCCCTCGCCGTCTGGTTCATCCGGCGCGCCGTGCCGGAAAGCCCAAGGTGGCTGATCAACCAGGGCAGGCTGGACGAAGCCGAAGCCGTCACCGCCGCCATCGAAGCGAAGGTGACCGCCGACCTGAAGGGCGCCCCGCTGCCGGAGCCCGCCACCCATTCGGTCGAGAAGCTCGAACCCCAGGGCCACCTGCGGGAGATCTTCGAGCCGCGCTACCGCGGCCGAACGATCATGCTGATGGTGTTCCAGTTCTTCCAGACCATCGGCTTCTACGGCTTCTCCTCGTGGGTGCCGACGCTGATCGCCCAGCAGACCGGGATCAATGTCGAGCGCAGCCTGCACTACGCGTTCATCATCGCCATCGCCGCGCCATTCGGCCCATTGCTCGCGATCGCCTTCGCCGACAGGGTCGAGCGCAAATGGCAGCTGGTCGGCGCAGCCGCGGCCGTCGGCGTGTTCGGCATGCTGTTCTCCGTGCAGAGCGCCATGGCGCCGCTGATCCTGTGCGGCGTGCTGATCACCCTGTCGAAGAACATCATGTCCTACGCCTTCCACGGCTATCAGGCCGAGCTGTATCCCACGCGCATCCGCGCCCGCGCGGTCGGCTTCACTTACTCGCTCAGCCGGCTCAGCAACATCTTCTTCAGCTTCATGATCGGCTACATGCTGTATCTGGGCGGCACCCACGCCGTATTCGGGCTGATCGCCTTCGCCATGCTGATGGTCGTCATCTCCATCGGCGTCTGGGGACCGCGTACCCGCAAGCTGGAGCTTGAACAGATATCGCAGTAGCGCCTATGCCGCGTCGAGCTTCTGCGCCTTTGTCAGCGGTCGATAGTCCGGATGGCTCGGTCCGGTCATGCCGATCTGGTTGAGCATGCCCATGTCGCCGTCCATGGCGATCTCGGCCAGCGGTGAACCGCTGACCAGGATGTGCTTGCGGGCGATGATGCCCCACTTGCCGTTCCGCTTCAGCACCCGGTCCTTGTAGAAGCCAAAGAAGATGGCATAGGGCGCCTTGTCCGCCGGTGTCTCGTGCGGCAGCGACAGGCTGAGATTGTAGCTTTCCACGTCGGCCTCGTCGCCGTGCAGGTCCATCTTGAGCTGGCTGGTGAAGTGCCAGCGCCGGCCGACGCCGTGCTCCACCTCCATCAGCCGCGGCTTGAAGTCCTTGCCGCTGCCCTTGAAGAAGCCGTAGTCGATGTCGGCGTCGTCATAGAACACCGTGTCGAGCATGGCGTCGTCGAGCCAGTCCAGCGCCCGCGAATACCGCACCAGCAGATCCTCGATGTCCCGCAGGTCCTTCTGCCGCTCCAGTTCCCGCTCAACCGCCACCAGCCGCGCCAGCACGTCGTCCAGATCGCTCATGTCGCACTCCCCTGTTTGAACCGCAAGCTTAGGAGCCGCGGGCCAACGGCGCAATGTGACGTCGCCCTCCGTCAGGCGACAGTACCTGGGAAACGGAAACGGGATTCCGGGGTTGCCGTCGGATCAGATCACGCGGTCTTGACGGTCAATTCATTTCCCCGCCCAAGCTCGAACGCCAGCGGCAGCGAGAGATAACCGTTCCGGGGATCGCGCACATACTCGATATACCCGCCCGCATCGGTGAGCGCATTCTCGCCGACAATGAGTGCGCCGGGTTTCAGGTGAGGCTCCAGCAACTTGAGAATGGGCAGATAGAGGGTGAACGCGCCGTCGAGCAGTACCATGTCGATGTCGCCGTCCAACCCGGTTTTGAGAGTGTCCCGGGCATCTCCAACCCGGATCTCGACGAGGTCGGCCAGCCCTGCAGCCGCGACGTTCGACCGCGCCCTCTCCGCCTTGCTGGCCTCGAGATCGGTTCCGATCAGCCGTCCGCCGCCCATGTCGCGCAACGCCGCCGCCATATAGATGGCGGAAATTCCCATGGAGGATCCGAACTCGACGATGCGCCTGGCCTTGCAGCTGCGGGCGCACATGTAGAGAAACCGCCCGAATTCCGGAGAAACCGACAGGAAATTCCCGGCGAAGCCGCGATATAGCCCTATCAGATCCCTGTTCTCGGCTTCCACGACCTGTCGCAGCGCCTGTTCCATATCGGTCGCCCCCTGCTCCGCGAAGGTTTCCCCCAAGGACGCATCGGCTGCTTCCGCTTCCAGGTGGAGCCGGGCAAGCACGTCCGCGACCCGCCCGCTGCTGAGTGAATCCATCGTTTTACTCCCCCTGATGTGCTGCCGTTCCGGAGTGTCAGCCTTCCCGCCAGCATATGGAATCGGCGATGCGCCCGCATCCGCGAAGACGCGACGAAGGGAGAAATCCGGGCGCTGACGCGCTCGACCGGGGATTTGGCTCGTTCCCCGTGATCAGTTGACCAGGAATGGCAGGTTGGCGGTGGCGGCGGCGCCCCTTCCGTCCTCGACGGTGACGAACAGCCGGTACTGGCCGGGAGGCAGCGTGCCCAGCTTCGCGCCGGTCAGGTCCGAAGACACCAGCGCCTCGGCATAGTGGCGCGGCACGGCCTCGATGTCGCCGCCCTTGCGCAGGTCGGTGCTCTCGGCCATCACCGACCAGTTCACGGACATGACGTCGCCGTCGGGATCGGCCACCTCCAGCACGGCGCGGCCCGCCTCCATGTCGAAGCGGCCGATGCGCGGCGCGCTGTTGCCGCCCGGCGTGCGGCCGCCCCAGGCCTGCGCCATCGCTTCGGCGGTCTCGGTCCACGAGCCGTCGGGCAGCAGCAGGCTGTGCCAGGTGGGCGTGACCTCCTGCTTCTGGCCCCAGTAGAACAGGATCTGGCCCTCGGTTGTGGGACCGAGGGCGGCGAGATAGCCGCGCAGCAGCGCCGCCTTGGCCGTGCTCGACGGCTCGATCATGGCGCCCCAGGGCTTGCGCTGGGCCTGCCACTGGCCGATGGCGCCCATCTCGGTGACGACGAGCGGCCCTTTCCAGCCCTGCGCCCGAACCCGTTGGGGCACGCTCGGCAGTGCGTCGCCATAGGAATTGATGCCGAGGACGTCCACGTCCGGCGCAGCCTTGATCAGCCTCGCGACCTTACCGCCACCCGCTTCCGCCAGCACCGCCATGACTGGATGCCTGGGATCGAGCTCGCGAACCAGCCGCGCCGCCTGGCCAATGCCGGGCCACACGGCGCTGTCATCATCCAGCTCCGCCTCGACCTCGTTGCCCACGCCCCACATCAGCAGCGCCGGATGGTCCCTGTAGCGTTTCACGAACGCCGCCAGCCGCTCAAGCTGCGCGTTGGCCTGAGCAGGGTCTCGGTAGTTGAAGCCGCGGCGGGGATGCTCCAGCCAGAAGCCCACGACCACCTTCAGCCCCAGCTTCTGCGCCTGATCGAGAATCGCGTCCGGCGGTTCGCCATAGGTTCGCACCACCGTGGCGCCGAGTGGCTTCAGCAGATCGAGCCGCTGCTCGCCGCCCGCGCCGCGCACCTGGAAGGGCTTGCCGTCGACAAGAATCTCCTTGCCGGAGACGCGCACGTCGGCCAGTGCCGGGACGGCGTTGAAAATGACCAGGAGGAAAACGAGCGCGCGCAGGATCATGGGAATGAAGATATGGCATGGCCCGCGCAAAATCTTCAGCGATCGTCCTTTTCCAATTGGACGTCGGCCGCGTTCACGAGCCGCTCCGCCGCTTGATGACTTCCTTGAGCAGGGCGATCGCGGTTTCAGGCGTCGCGCCGTCGCCGGCCACGGAGACCTTCACCGCCACGGCTTCGCTGGTGATGGCGCCCGCCGCCCAGCCGTCAAACTCATGCACCACGAATCCGTCCGTGCCCACGTCCGGCAACGGCTTGTAGGTCGGATCCAGGTTGGGCGGCACGTGGTAGTCCTTCCCGAACACCGACACCATGACGTCGCCGCTGTCGTCCTTGGGCGGCCACTGGCAGCCGAGAGCCGAACCGGCGTTGACGCCCTCGGCCAGCGGCTCGCCGGCGTAGGTCTCGAGCTCGGCGGGAGTGAACAGCTTGCATTGCGGATTGTCGGCGGCGGCCATCTTGTCGTCGCCGGTCAGCGCGGCGGCGGTCTTCTTCGCCTCATCGGCGGCATCTGCGCGCGGCTCGTTGCACCCGGTGGCAGCGAGACAGGCGGCAAACGCCGCCACATGGATCATTCGGTTCATGGCGGAGCTTCCTCGGCTTGCGCCCCCGCCAGAAGGATATCATCCCCGCCCGCCGCCTGCCACGGGGTCAGTCATTCTGCCGCCCAGGTCGCCTCCGCCCGCGTGATGTTGACGGGAATGGCGCTCATCCGCGGCATGCCGGTGCGCGCGTCGAAATCCCGCGTCACGTCGGTCAGACGCCCGGTGTTCGAGCCGATGAAGAACAGCTGGTTGTCGAACTGGGGCGCGTCGCCGAACGAATGCGCCATGGAGATCACGCCCGGCCGCACGTCCGCCGCCTCCTCGGCAACGCCGAGGATCGAGCCATGATCCGACGCGATGCGGATGACGTCGCCGGCGCGCAACCCCAGCGCCGCCAGGTCGCCCGGGTTCATGAACGCCGGGTTGTAGTGGTGGTTGCGGGTCAGCGCCGGCAGGTCCCGTCCCGACGAATTGTAGACGTCGTTGAGGCGCCGGCTGACAAGCTGGTAGCCGAAATCGGCCACCAGCGTGTGACCCGCGTCGTTCGTCTCAGGCTCGGCGAGCACGTCGGCCAGCTCCTGCATCATCTCCGGATGGCCGATATCCAGCTTCTCCTCCCAGTCCTCGTCCTTGGGCAGCACCATCATGTCCGGATCATCGAAGATGTGGCCGTGCGGATACTTCTTCACCTCGGACAGCGGGATGCGTGAGCCGCGGCAGATCATCTCGAACAGGTCGTCGGTGGTCGGCTTGTTCACCATGTCCACGTCCTGGCCGTTGATGCGCAGCTGCAGCCCAAGCCGCTGGCCGATGCCGTAGAAGACCTCCCATTCCTCCAGCACGTCCGCGCCCGCCGGCGGCTCGACCAGCTTGGGCTGATACTGGGCGTAGGGGTCCGGATAGCCGGTCGCCGAGCCGTAGAACCAGGCGTTCTCGTTGGAGATGGTGATAGCCGGCGCCTCGAGCCCCAGCGTCGCCGGCAGCACGTAATGCGCCACCTTGGCGGTCGCCGACATCTTGATGTCGATGGTGGCCAGCAGCTCCAGCTTCTTCATCGCCTCGTAGGTGCGCATCTGGTCGGGCCATGCCGCCATCGGGTTGCCGCCGACGCACATCAGCGCCCGCACCTGGCCCTCGCCGTCCAGCAGGATCTCCTCGGCCAGCGCGGCGGGTGTCAGGCCGCTGGCGTTCTCGCCAAGCCCGCGCACGCGCAGCTGCTCGCCATAGCCCCACGGCTTCGGCTTCTTCTCGGCCTGCGCCTTGCCATGGCGTTCCGGGATCAGCACGAAGGGATTGGGCATCTTCTCGCCTTCACGCAGCCAGCGGCCGGCGATGGTGTTGATGGCCAGCACCAGATATTCCGTGAGCGTACCGCGCGGCGCCATGTTGGGACCGGTGCCGGCGGTGATCATGCCGCGCCGAGCCGAGCCGAAGATGCGGGCCGCCTCGACGATCTGTTCGGCTGGGACGCCGGCGCGCCGCGCCACATAGTCAGGCGTGAACGGCGCGACGGCTGCCCTGAACGCCTCGAAGCCGTCGACTTCGGCGGCGAGGAACGCCTCGTCGATCATGCCTTCCTCGATCATCACATGGGCGATGCCCGCGAGGATGGCCGGGTCCTCGCCGGGCTTGCACTGCAGGTGCAGGTGCGCCTTCTCAGCCGTCTCGGTCAGGCGCGGGTCGATCACCACCAGCTTCTGGCCGTTCTTCAGCGCGTCGTGCAGGCGCTTGGCAGGGTTGTACTGGGGAATGCCGCCCATTTGGAAACCACTGGATTGGCGCCGACCAGGATCCAGGCGTCGGACTCCGCATAGGGCTGCGGCCCCGCGTGCCAGCGGCCATGCAGCGCCATCGACATCGGCTTGCCCGGCTGGTCGATGGTGGCCGAGGTGAAGCGCATGGGCGATCCGATCGCGTCCATCAGCGCCATCGCCATGGCCCGGCCCGCCGGATAGGGGAAGGTATATGTGGCGGCATAGAGCGCCACCGAACGCGGACCGTGCTCGGCGATCAGCCGGCCGATGGTGGCGGCGATCTCATCGAGCGCCGCCTCGGACGCGATCCGCTCGTGGCCGTTGCCGACGCGGCGCTGGGCATGCAGCAGCCGCTCCGGGTTGTCGTGCTGGGCGGGCAACTGGCGGCCCTTGACGCAGGTATAGCCGAAATACATCGGGTTATCCTTGTCGCCCACCACCTTGACGGCCTTGCCGTCCTCGATCGTCACCTTGATGCCGCAGAAGGAATGGCAGAAGCGGCAGATCGCCGTCTTGATCTCGGCCATGGTCTTGTCCCCTTTTCTCGCAACGCCCGGAAAGCATAGCAGCACGGCGCGAAAACGAAAAAGGCCCGGACGTTTCCGCCCGGGCCTTTCCGAACCGTTATTCCGGCAGATCTAGTTCTGCAGGATCGTGCAGGCCGACAGGCCCGGTGCGCCATACACGTGGGTGTAGCCGCTCTTCGGGTTGTTCTGTACCTGGCGGGCGCCCGCCTCGCCGCGGAGCTGGAGGACGACCTCGTAGACCTGGCGCAGGCCCGAGGCGCCGATTGGCTCGCCATTGGCGATGCAGCCGCCATCCGTGTTCATCGGCATGCGGCCGGTGATCTCGGTGGCGCCTTCACGCAGCAGCTTTTCCTGCTCGCCATCCTTGCAGAAGCCGTTCTCGGCCATGTGCATGATCTCGGCGCCCGACTCGGTGTCCTGGATCTGGATGACATGCATGTCCTCCGGGCCCAGTCCGGCCATTTCATAGGCGGCCTTCGACGCGAACACGGTCGGCGCCGGGGCGCGCTGCAGCGCCAGGTACGGGCTGAACACCTCGAACGAGCCGTAGTGGCGGGTCTTCATGGAGACGGCGCGCAGGAACACCGGACGGTTGGTGTAGCGGCGGGCAACCTTTTCACTGGCCAGGATCAGCGCGACGCCGCCTTCGGCCGGCGAGCAGAACATGTACTTGGTCAGCGGGTCCGACAGCATCTCGGAGTTCATGATGGTGCCGAGGTCGACTTCCTCGCGGCGCCATGCGTTCGGGTTGAGCTTGCCGTTGCGGAACGCCTTCTGGGCCACAAGACCAAGGACTTCCGGCGAGAGGTCGTAGTCGTGCAGGTACTTCTGGATCTTCATGCCGAAGAACTGGGTCGTCAGCATCAGGCCGGTCTCGCCGTACCAGGTCTCAAGACCCGACGACTTCGGGTCGGCGTTGAACGCGCCGCGCGGATGCTTGTCGAAGCCGACCGCGACGCCCACGTCGTACTGGCCCGCCTTGATGGCCGAATAGGCCGACAGCAGGGCCGAGCCGCCCGTGGCGCAGCCATTCGACACGTTGACGAACTGGATGCCGGTCAGGCCCAGCTCGTTGACCAGCGAGTCAGCGTTGCCGCCGGCGGCCGAGCCGCCGAAAGCGAACTGGATGTCCGGCCATTCCAGGCCGCAATCCTTCAGCGCCTCGCGCACCGCGAACGCGCCCTGCTGGCGGCCGCTCATGCCGTCCGTGCGGCCGAACTTGTGGATACCAATACCGATGATGCAGACGTCCGTCATGTCCCGTCTCCTCTATATGTCCGCTCAGCCCTTGACCGGGGCGAACGCGAAAGTGACTACCTCATTGCCCTTCTCGTCTTCACGGAATGGAATGATGGTCATTTCCATCTCCATGCCGATCTTCAGATCCTTGGGATCGGCCGTGGTCAGGCGCGATTCAACGATCACCTCGCCCGGCAGCTCGATATAGCCGACGCCGTAGGGCTTGAAGGTCTCGACCGTCTCCGGGCCCTTGTAGGGCGGATTCTTCGGCAGGAAGCCCTGGATGGTCCAGGTGTAAAGCTTGCCGCGGGTGCCAAGCAGCACCTCTTCGGAATCCTCGTCGGCGACGTAGTTGTGGATGGCCGGAAAGTACACGCGGCCCGTCTTCTTCTCCCGCCGCGCGATGAGCTGCGGGTTGTCGGACGGCCATGTGAACAGACCTTCCTGGACCGGAACTTGCTGCTTGGCCATTGAACGGCTCTCCCCTTGAAGCACGATAAAAGTCACGCGCGATCCTAGAGAGGAAGGCGCGGAGCGGCAAGCCATGAAGCTCACCCGTTTCGGGTGCGAGGATAACAGAGATTTCCGGAGAGGGAACGGTGGGATTCCAATGTCGGTCGATGGTATTTGATGCGTAACCGCGTTCGGTCGGGCCACGTTGTCACAATGAGTAGCTCAATGAATTTTCGTTTCCTCCTTGCCCCGCTGTTACTACTGGCGCTGAGCGATACGGCAAGCGCCCAAACCGAAGACAGCGAAGCACCCGCGCCCGCGGCAGCCGCCGAGGCACCCGTGGCCAATGACTCGTCACCGGCCGACGAGCAATCCCCCGGCACATCTCCGTCCGAAACATCCGTGCACGCGGCCGATGCCGCGCCCATCGATCCCAATACCTGCGAAATCCATGTCTGGGCCAGCCAGCTGATCGGGGGCTACTCGACCGGATGGGCGGTTGCGCTAGGTCCAATTGCGGCCGCCGCCGAGGTGGAAGGCAGAAAGGATTTCAACACCATCAAGCGCGAGCAAATCACCGCAATTCTAACACCGCAGGTTCAGTTCAATGCGATCGGCAAGGTCGATTTCTCCCGGATCGTCGGCGGCAAGTCCTATCGGCTGATACCTGAGGCCAGCCCTGTCGACATCAAGACGGTGGAGAAGGACAAGGCACGCAAAACCGCTTCGGCACACGGGTGTTACTACGAGTTGGTCGTTCTCGCGGTCAACTACTATAAGGCCGCCCTGTATAGCGGCCGACTTTATACCACTTTGACGCTGCGCAGGTTTGGCGACGCAGCGGAGATGACGAGCGCCACCAGTTCCAACAATGTGGTCAGCCTGGACGTCTTCACGTCGGGGATCGTTGAGGTGACCCCGGAAGCGGCTGAGGAGGTGCGCAATGCATTCAACACCTCGGTGAGCAAGGTGCTCGGCAAGATGAAATAGAGACTAATCCTTCACCGCCCGTAGCGTATACATCATCGGCATGTTCGGACGGTCCGGCGGCGCGCGCCAGTGGCGGTCGTCACCCTGCACCATGAACGTGAATTTCTGCATGTAGCTGGCGTCGGATTCCCGCAGTTCGCGGATCGTCAGCCCGGCGCGGATCAGCGCCGTCACCACCGATCCCAGATCGTGGTTCCATTCGATGGTGTCGTTGTGGGCGGTCGCGGCATCCGCCTGCGCATAGGAGCCGTCGACGGCCAGGCGTTCGCCCTCCGGCCGGGTGAAGTAGTCGTACCGGATTTCCGGCACGCCGGTGACCTGGTTCGGCTCCAACCCCCAATTGGCGGGATGGAATTCCACGAGATAGAGCTCGCCGCCGGGCCGCAGCAGGTCGGCCACCACCTTGGCCCAGCGTTCGATGTCCGGCAGCCAGCACAGCGCGCCAATGCCGGTGTAGACGATGTCGAAGCCGCCGCCCAACAGAGCCGGCGCGTCGTAGAGATCGCCCTGCACGAAATGGCCGCGCAGGTCCGTCTCCCAGGCCAGGGTCCGCGCCGCATCGACGGCCGGTTCGGAGAAGTCGAGCCCGGTGACGTCCGCGCCGAGCCGTGCCCAGGACAGCGTATCCAGCCCCAAATGGCACTGCAGGTGCACCAGCCGCTTGCCCAGCACGTCGCCGAGGTCGCGCACCTCGTCGGGGCCGAGCGAAATCCTGCCGGCCCTGAAGCCTTCCACGTCATAGAAGCCCGAGCTCACATGGATCGGCACGCGCTCGTCCCAGAACCGGCGATTGAGGTTTTTCGCGTCGTTGGACATCTCTTCGCTCCCCGGCAGCACGATCATATCGGGCGGACGGCAATGCAAGCGCCGGCGTTGATTTCCGCGGCTTTCGCCACTAAACCTTGCCGCGCGCGGAACACGGCCCAGTTAGGGCACCCAACGACACACGAGAAACAGCGGAAACGACCATGAGCGCGACGGACCCGATCGTCATGGCCCTGCCGAAAGGGCGCATCCTCAAGGAGGTGCGGCCCCTGCTGCAGGCGGCGGGCATCGTGCCCGAGCCGGACTTCGACGACGAGAACTCGCGCAAGCTGCGTTTCGCCACCAACGATCCCGGCCTGGAAATCATCCGGGTGCGCAGCTTCGACGTGGCGACGTTCGTGGCCTTCGGCGGCGCCCAGCTCGGCGTCTGCGGCAACGACGTGCTGATGGAGTTCGACTATGACGGCATCTACGCCCCGCTCGACCTCGACATCGGCCACTGCCGCCTGTCCGTCGCCGAGCCGGTCGAGCTGAGCGAGACCGACGATCCGCGCACCTGGAGTCACGTGCGCGTCGCCACCAAGTATCCGAACATCACCCGCGCCCATTTCGCCGCCCGCGGCGTACAGGCGGAATGCATCAAGCTGAACGGCGCCATGGAACTGGCGCCGGCGCTGGGCCTGTGCCGCCGCATCGTCGATCTGGTGTCGACCGGCGTGACCCTGAAGGCCAACGGCCTCGTGGAGATCGAGCGGATCGCCGAGATCAGCTCGCGCCTGATCGTCAACCGCGCCGCGTTCAAGACACGCCCCGGAGAGATCGCCGCCCGCATCGAACGGTTCCGCGAGGTGGTCAATGCCAAAGCGGCTTGACGCCAGCGACCTGAATTTCGAGCCGGCGTTCGAGGCGCTTCTCGGCCTGAAGCGCGAATCCGATCCGGACGTGGCGGAAATCGTCGCCGAGATCATCGCCGACGTGCGCGCGCGCGGCGACGAGGCGCTGTTCGAGTACACGTCGCGCTTCGACCGCATCGACATGTCGGCGGAGACGATCCGCGTCCGGCCGCAGGAAATCCTGGAAGCCCGCGAGGCGGTGTCCAACGAAGCGCTCGCCGCGCTGAACCTTGCGGCCGAGCGCATCCGGTTCTTCCACGAGAAGCAGAAGCCTGAAGACCTGCTCTACACCGACGATGCCGGCTTGGTTCTCGGCTATCGCTGGACCCCCATCGACGCTGCCGGCCTCTACGTGCCCGGCGGCACCGCGGCCTATCCCAGCTCCGTGCTGATGAACGCCATCCCCGCCAAGGTGGCCGGCGTGCCGCGCATAGCCATGGTCGTCCCGGCGCCCGACGGCATCCTAAATCCCATGGTCCTTGCCGCCGCCAGCACGGCCGGCGTAGGCGAGATCTACAAGGTGGGCGGCGCCCAGGCCGTGGCGGCGCTCGCCTACGGCACCGAGAGCATCGCGCCGGTCGACAAGATCGTCGGTCCCGGCAACGCCTTCGTCGCCGCCGCCAAGCGGCAGGTTTTCGGCACCGTCGGCATCGACATGATCGCCGGCCCCTCGGAAATCCTGGTGGTCGCCGACGGCCAGAACGATCCGGCGTGGATCGCCGCCGACCTGCTCAGCCAGGCCGAGCACGACACCGCCGCCCAGTCCATCCTGATCACCGACGACGCGGCCTTCGCCGATGCCGTCGAGCGCGCGATCGAGATTCACCTGCAGAGCCTGAGCCGAACCGAGATCGCGCGCGCCTCGTGGAACGCCAACGGCGCGGTCATTGTCGTGCGTAAGCTCGACGACGCCGCCCCCCTCGTCGACCGGATCGCGCCCGAGCACCTGGAACTGGCGGTCGAGGACCCAGGGCGCCTCGCCGGCATGGTCCGCCACGCCGGCGCCATCTTCCTGGGCCGCCACACGCCCGAGGCCATTGGAGACTACATCGCCGGCCCCAACCACGTGCTGCCCACGTCGCGCACCGCGCGCTTCGCCTCGGGCCTGTCGGTGCTCGACTTCATGAAGCGCACCTCGCTGATCTCGTGCGACGCGAAAAGCCTCGCCGTCATCGCCCCGGCCGCCGAGGCGCTAGCGCATCTGGAGGGCCTCGACGCCCACGCGCTGTCGATGGAAATCCGGCGCAGATAAATATTACTGTCATCCCGGCGAAAGCCGGGACCCAGTGATCGTAGTCCGCCATCGCCGCCGAAAAGGTCTGGGTCCCGGCTTTCGCCGGGATGACAAGAGCTGGCAACCAACCTTTCCCGTTTCGCAAACTATCGTTCCGCTTTAGCGTGCGGGCATGCCAGGCGACATCATCAGGATCAAGCTCGACGAGAAATCGATCGTCCGCCGTAACGCGGACATCGAGCATGAGCGCAAGGTGGCGATCTTCGACCTGCTCGAGGACAACCAGTTCGGCCTGAAATCGGTGCCGGGTCCCTACGATCTGGTCCTGCGCCTCGAGGAGACGCGGCTGATCATCGAGGTGCGCGACGACGGCGCCAATCCGCTGGAAGAGATCCGGCTGCAGGTGTCGCCGTTCCGCCGGATCATCAAGGACTACTTCATGGTCTGCGAAAGCTATTTCAGCGCCATCAAGACCTCCAGCCCGTCGCAGATCGAGGCCATCGACATGGGCCGCCGCGGCCTGCACAACGAGGGATCGGAGATGCTGCGCGAGCGGCTGGCCCAGCAGGTCGACATGGATCTGGCCACCGCGCGCCGGCTGTTCACGCTGATCTGCGTCCTGCATATCCGGGGCTGACGCCGCATGAGCGAAGCCCGGCGCGCCGAGGATCTGCCCGACAGCGTGCTGTTTGCCTGCAACCTCAACGCCGTGCGCTCGCCCATGGCGCTGGGGATCGCGCGCTACCTGTTCGGCAAGAAGATCTTCTTCGATTCGGCGGGCGTCCGAGCCGGCGAGACCGACCCGTTCATGGTGGCGGTGCTCGACGAGATCGGCATCGACATGGAAAAGCACAAGCCCAAGAGCTTCGACGACCTGGAGGACAGCTCGTTCGACCTGGTCATCACCCTGACGCCCGAGGCCCAGCACAACGCCATGGAGCTGACCCGCACCATGGCCTGCGACGTGGAATACTGGCCGACCATGGACCCGACCCTGATGGCCGGCAGCCGCGAGCAGATCCTCGACGCCTACCGCGAACTGCGTGACACGCTGATGCACAGGATCAAGCAACGGTTCTCGACCGGATACGCCCCTTCGGGCTAAATAGGCCGACCGTTCCACACCGGAGACGCCCATGCCGCGCGCCACCCGTTTTGGCCTTGCCCTGTTGCCCGTCCTGCTGGCCGCCTGCGGCAGCGGCGACGACAGCGTGCTGGTCGATGCCTGTGTCAAGCAAGGCGGCGACAAGACGTATTGCAGCTGCCGCGCGGACTCGCTGGTCGCCGACACCAGTGACTCGGACCGGGCGCTGCTGGTCAAGATGACCCGCATGCAGATGGACGAGAACATCGGCGCCGAGGAAGCCCAGGAAAAGCTGTTCAAGGAAGAAGGCCCCGCCCGCCTCATGGCGTTCCAGTTCGCGCTGATGGCGCCCCTCATGAAGGCGGAGGAAAAGTGCCGCTAGGCCGGCGCGCCGCGCTGCTGGCCGCGGCCGTGCTGCTGGCGTCGTGCTCGCCGGACTACGAGGAAGTCGTTGTCGCCGAATGCCTGAAGGACGGCGAGAGCCGCAATTACTGCGTATGCCAGGCCGACGGCATGAAGCAGGCGCTGGGCGTCGCCCGTTACGCGGTTTTCACCGACTTCATCCTGCTGGGCGGCACCGGCAAGGCGACCCGCGACGACGTATTGCGGTTGATCGACCGGCACAAACTGGCGCCCGAGGAGCTGGCCGCCACCCAGACGGCGATCAACGAGGCGATGCCGCTGGTCCACGCCCACTGCGTGCGGTGACCCGCGGGCAGCCCTGCTCCAGCGCCAAAACCCTTGCATATCCGCGCCGGCTCGCTCATTTATACGCCACCTTGATACTAGAAAAGGCTAGAACACCCGCCCATGGCGAAAGAAGAACTGCTCGAGTTTCCCGGTACCGTGATCGAATTGCTGCCCAACGCGATGTTCCGCGTGAAGCTGGACAATGAGCACGAGCTGCTGGCGCACACCGCGGGCAAGATGCGCAAGCACCGCATCCGCGTGCTGCAGGGCGACAAGGTGCTGGTCGAGATGACCCCCTACGACCTGACCAAGGGTCGGATCACCTACCGATACAAGTAATCCGCCGTGGCCACGCCCGGCGGCACCCATCCGACGGCCCGCCTGGTGCTCGCCAGCGCCTCGCCCCGGCGCAGGCAGCTGCTTGACCAGGTGCTGCTGCCGCCGGACGCCGTATCACCCGCCGATGTGGATGAAACGCCGCGCAAGGGCGAATTGCCACGCCCGCACGCCGGACGACTCGCCGACGAAAAGGCCGCCGCCGCCGCGCCCGGCCATCCCGGCGATTTCGTGCTCGCCGCCGACACGGTCGTCGGCGTCGGCCGCCGCATCCTGCCCAAGGCCGAGACCGAAGCCGATGCACGGCGCTGCCTCGAGCTGCTGTCCGGCCGCCGCCACCATGTTTTCACCGGCGTCACCCTGATCGGCCCGGACGGCAAGGCGCATCGCCGCACTGTCGACACGGCCGTCACCTTCAAGCGCCTCGGCGAGACCGAACTGGCGGGCTACATCGCATCCGGCGAATGGCGCGGCAAGGCCGGCGGCTATGCCATCCAGGGCCTCGCCGCCGCCTTCATCCAGGCGCTGAACGGCTCCTATACCAACGTGGTCGGCCTGCCGCTGTTCGAGGTTGTCTCGCTGCTGGCGGGCGCCGGCTACGGACCGGCCCGGCGCCTCAGATGACCCGGGACGTGAACCGGGAATTGCTGATCGACGCGGTGCCCGGCGAGGTGCGCGCCGCCCTGATCGAGGATGGCGAGGTGGCCGAGATCCATATCGATCGCGAGGGTCACCAGAGCCTGATCGGCACCATCTACCTTGGGCGGGTCGAGGCGGTCGAGCCGGCGCTGCAGGCCGCGTTCGTGGCCCTCCCCGGCGTCGCTGCGCCCGGCTACCTGTCGGCCAAGCACGCCGGCGCCCTGGTCGATGCCGAAGGGCCGCGCCGCATCGAGCGCCTCCTGCACCAGGGCCAGCTCGTGCTGGTCGAGGTCACCCGCGATGCCGTCGGCGACAAGGGCCCGGGACTGACCACGCTGGTGACATTGCCCGGCCGGCTGCTGGTCTATCACCCGTTCCGCAGCGGCAACGTGCTGTCCGGCGCGATCCGCGACGAGACCCAGCGCCTGCGCCTGGAAGATGCGGCAAGGCGCGCCGTCGAGGGCATCGGCGCAGGCGGCTTCATCGTCCGCACCTCGGCCCAGGCCGCGGACATTCCCGCCCTGCTGCGCGAGGCCCGCGATCTGCATTTCCGCTGGGAGGCGCTGCGCCAGGACGCCGCGCGCGCCGCCGGGCCGGTATGCCTGCAGCAAGACCTCCCGCCGCTGCAGCGGACCCTGCGCGACCTGGCCCGGCCCGGTCTGACCCGTATCGCCGTCGAAGGCCACGCCCTGTTTGCGGAAGCCAGGGCCTATCTGGCGGCCAACAACGAGGACCTGCTGGACCTGCTGCAGGTGCACGCCGCACCGACGCCGCTGTTCGAGGCGGCCGGCGCCGAGGCCGCCATCGAGTCCACACTGGAAACCAGGCTGGACCTGCAGGGCGGCGGTTGGGTGACCATCGAGGCCGTCGAGGCGCTGACCGCCGTCGACGTCAACTCGGGCGACGCGACGAGCGAGTCGAGCCGCGAGCAGACCAGCTTCACCACCAACCTGCGCGCGGTCGACACCATCGCCCGCCAGCTGCGGCTGCGCGATACCGGCGGCATGGTGCTGGTGGACTTCATCCACATGGAAAGCCCCAAGCACCGCGACCGGGTGATCGACGCCCTGCGCGACGCCCTTGCCCGTGACCGGTCGCCCTGCTCGGTGCTGGGCTGGTCGCGCATGGGCCTGTGCGAGCTGACCCGCAAGCGCAGCCGCGCAACCCTGCCCGATTTCCTGGCCGCACGCCCGGACCCGGCCCGCAAGCGCCGCCGCAAGTCGGTGGAATCCGCGGGCTACGACGTCATGCGCCGCCTGCGCGCCGAGGCCGCCGCCCGCCCAGGCGCGACGCTCGCCGTGACCGCCCATCCGGATGTGGTGGACTGGCTGAACCTCGCCGGCCGCCCCGCGGCGCTGGCGGAAATCGCCGGCAAGCCGCCCGCGCTCGAGGCCGACCCGGCGTGTCCGGTAGATGAACCGCAGATCCAGGCCCATATCCGAGCGATGTCGTGAGCCCGCCATGAACGAAATGTCCGATCCCCACAAGCATATCCGCCCCTGCCCGATCTGCCGCAAGCCGGCGGTCGACCGCTATGCGCCGTTCTGCTCCAAGCGCTGCGGCGACGTGGACCTGGGCCGCTGGCTGCACGGCCACTATGTCGTGGAGAGCAACGAGAGCCCGGCCGGGGAAGACGGCGAAAACCAGGGCTGAAAACGCAACCGGGAAAAACCCCTCTGGCATCTGGACAAGCCGGAACGCAGGCCCTATAAACCGCCGTCCCGGGCCGGAACCAAGCGGCCCCGATGCGTGGGCCCAGGTAGCTCAGTTGGTAGAGCACGTGACTGAAAATCACGGTGTCGGTGGTTCGATTCCGCCCCTGGGCACCATTTCCCCCTCCGCCCTTGGCACCATCACTCCCCCATCTGCCCTTTTGCCACGGCCATTGACCTTCAGCTCGTGGTCGTTGTTACACTGCCGCATCGATTGAGGGAGAATCCCATGCGCCGGTTGCTGACCGTTCTGATGCTGACATTGCTGCCCGTCTCAGCACACGCCGCCGTGCCGGACGGCAAATGGCTGTGCTCCTACAAGGATCCCAACCAGAAGCAGCAGGTGAAGCTGCATTTCGTCTCCGGCAAGCTGATCTTCGATCGTGGCGCCGGGCGCGAGATCGTCGCCGACATCGTCATGAGCGACGATTACGTGTTCTGGAAATCGGGCCTGGAGTTCGAGTTCTTCCCGAAGGAGAACCGAATGACGCGCACCACCGGCAATGGCACCGACGAACTCACCTGCGCCCGGCAGCCCTGATCCCGGCCTCCGGAATTCCGGCTATCAGCTTTTGGCGAGCAGCCTTGCCCGGCGCCGATAGAGCGCATCGAGCGACTGCTCGTATTCGGTCACCGTCGCTTCGGCGATGGCGCGCGCCGGCCCTTCGCAGTCGGCGAGTATCGCGCGCTGCCGCGACAGGCTCGCCTCGTCGCGCCTGATGTAGTCTTCCAGCCGACGGAGACCGGCGGCATTCGACGGCTTGAGCAGCCGGCTATCGGTCCAGGCGCCGCTCGCTTCGGGGAACGATTGGCCGCTATCCATTTCGGCGAAGCTGGCGCGATCGATTCTGGTCAACCCGAAAAGGCCCTTGTTCTGGATGGCTCAGAAACAGGTAGGGCCGGATGTTGTTCCCGCCATGGCCCGTCTGGGAATTTTTCGTGCGCGACCCCGCGCCACCGTCCTTCAGCGCGGCGTGATGGAGCGCGGGCAGGCCCTGCCAGACGCGCTGGGCCTTATGGCTTGGGAAGCTCCACTTTCGGCGGATCGGGCCCGAACAGCATCTCGACCCGGTCGTCCTCGATACGTTCCAGCGTCCTGTTGAACGATGCGGCGGCCCGTCGCAGGTCCGTCGCGAATGCGGAGATCGCGGGAAGGCCCGACGTAAATCCCGAGAACGACGCACGTTTCTCCGCCACGGCCGCGTCGAGATCCAGGCTGAGCTGTTGCATGCCCTTCGTGGTTTCCCGCAGGCTGGCGATCTTCGCCGGCAGCGTTTCCGCCGACATGGTCTCCCACTCGGCCGTGAACCGGTTGAGTTCGGCCATCCCGTCGCGGGCATCCAGGATCGCCTGCTTGTAGCCGCCGCTCTTCTTCACGTAATCGCCGGACTGGATTTCGATGCCCTCCAGCGTGGCCGTCAATTTGGCGATGTTCTCGTCGCTCATATACCTGGCGGCGGCATCGAGCGTCCGCATCGTCGAGGCGAGGATCTCAGCCGCCGAACGCTGCGCGCCTGCGGCACCGCGGCGCGCCGGGATGATCGCATAATCGTCGTCGTCGGCGATGACGATCGGCAGCCCCGGCTTGTTGTCCTTGTCGTCGTTGAGCAGCTGGATGAACGACACGCCGGTAAATCCCATGGCCTCCAGTGTGGCGACCGTATCGGTGGTCACCGGCGTGCTCGCATAGGTCCTGATCGTCACCACGACCCGACCCGGCTTCTTGAGGTCCATCGCGATGTCCCGCACCTCGCCGACGAGCAGACCATTGAACCGCACCTCGCCGGCCCGCGCCAGGCCGCTGACCGGGCGGTCGAAATAGATGCTGTAGTAGGTGTACTCCTTCTTGAAGTCGGCGCGCACGATGAGGAACAGAGCCACCAGGCCGATCGCGGTCACGACCAGCACCACGGCGCCGACCAGGGCATGGAATTTGCGGGTTTCCATCTGTTGGCCTACGTCTCCGACCTCTACTGGATGCTGGGTTCGATCGTTGTATGGAGACCCGGGAAAATCAGATTGCCCATGCCCATCGTTTTCCCGCCCTCCTGCGGCGGCGGCTACATCTTGGGCGTTCCCCGCTCCGGACGATAGTGAAAATACTGTCCGCGCCACACCCCGGATGCCGAGTTCGCGATGTCCGACAACTTTGCTTTCGGCGGCATCAAGACATCGCTTATCCTTGGGCGGTATTAGCAGGATCCCCGGCAAGCGGCCTTGCGGTTCCCCGGCGGGATCCGCGGCCCCTGTGGGATACGCGCCTCGGGGCGGTTGCCTGCGCCGGCGCGACGGATGTTCATCGCATCGAGGGGACACGACATGGGCAACTTTTCACTGGGCAAGAAGTCGCTGGCCGAACTGAACGGCGTCCACGCCGATCTGGTGGCCGTGGTCAAGCGGGCCATCGAGATCACGGTGCAGGATTTCGCCGTGCATGACGGTATCCGGACTCAGCAGGAACAGAGGCGGCTGGTGGAAGCAGGCGCCAGCCAGACACTGGATTCCCGGCACATCACCGGCCACGCCGTTGACCTGGTTCCCTTCATCAACGACAAGCTGCGCTGGGAGTGGGAGCCGATCTACCGCATCGCCGACGCAGTCCGGATGGCCGCGCGGGAGCTGGGCATCAGCCTGCGCTGGGGCGGCGCCTGGGATATCGATTTCACCGCCAGCCAGGACTCGCCGGAAGACATCGTCGCCGACTACGACGCACGCCGCCGCGCCGAAGGCAAGAAGGCCTTCCTCGATGGCCCGCACTACGAGCTTCCGAAGGCGAAATATCCCTGAGCGGACCGGCATATTTTCGGTGACAACGAGTTGCCGTCCGGGCACACATTGGGCCGCGCCGGATTCGGCGGCCATGAATGATCTGGAGGGAACCCATGGAAGAACGCTTACTCGGAAATTCCGGCCTCAGGGTTTCCACGCTCGGCCTCGGCTGCAACAATTTCGGCTGGCAGATCGATGTGCCGGCCTCCAAGGCCGTGCTGCACAAGGCGCTCGACCTTGGCGTGACCCATCTCGACACCGCCGACATCTATGGCGACGGCACCCAGGAAAACAATTCGGAGGCCTATCTCGGCCAGCTGCTGGGTCCGCGCCGCAAGGACGTGGTGATCGGCACCAAGTTCGGCCTGAAGACCATGAACCCGGCCGACGGCCTGAACGGCGTCTCGCGCCGCTACATCCAGCTGGCGGTCGAGGCCAGCCTGAAGCGGCTCAACACCGACTGGATCGACATCTACTACCTGCACATCCCCGACGGCATCACGCCGACCGAGGAGACGCTGCGCGCCCTCGACGAACTGATCAAGCAGGGCAAGATCCGCTACGCCGCCTGCAGCAACTTGTCGCCCTGGAAGGTCACCGAGGCCCACTGGACCGCCAAATACCACAACCTGAACGGCTACATCGCGTCGCAGAACCAGTACAGCCTGGTCGCCCGCGACGTCGAAAAGGAACTCGCGCCCGCGCTGGAAGCGGCGGGCATGGGCCTCGTTCCCTATTTCCCGCTCGCCTCGGGCTTCCTCACCGGCAAGTACAAGCGCGGCGAGGAAAGCGGCAAGGACACCCGCTTCGGCCGCCTTGCGGGCCTTGGCAACGCCTATGCCACCGATGCCAACTGGGCGATCGTCGAGAAGCTGGTGCCGTTCGCGCAGAGCCGCGGCAAGGAACTGCTCGACCTCGCCTTCGCCTGGCTGCTGGCCAAGCGCGGGGTGGCGAGCGTGATCGCGGGCGCCACCAAGCCCGAGCAGGTCGAGCGCAACGCCCGGGCGGTCACCTGGAAGCTGACCCCGGACGAAGTTGCCCAGGTCGACGCGTTGTCGAGCAAGGGGTAGGAGGCCGCGGCTGCATCCGCCACGCGGCGAAAACCAGCCGCGAAAATCATCAGGCGCGCGGACCCGCTCTCAGCGGGTCCGCCACTTCGCCCCTTAGTTGGCGAGCGCCAGTTCGCGCATGCTCCGCCGCTGTTCGAATTTCGCGACGGCCCTGCTGGGAAGCATGTCCAGCGTAATGACGCCGCGCGCCACCAACACTTCGATCAGATCCTCCAGAACCCTGATGAACTCCTGATCCTGGTCTTCCATGACGCGCCCGAAAAAGTGCTGAGGCACCTGTTTTCCTCCGTTTGCTTTGTGGCCCCCACAGCCCGGCATCAGGGTACCAGCAGCCGACTCCGCAGAAAAGTACTGGCATGAATTTTATTCAAATCCGGACAGATCGCGCCTTCGCCGGTTGTCCGCCTGCGTCGGCCATCGCCGACCGATGATACCCACCCGCGGCAGCCTGAACTTGCGCTACTCTATTGGCTTGAACCGCAAGGGTGACCCCGCCGGATGACAGGTCCGAGATGACAGCGATTGACCGCCCCTGGTGGTCGCATCCGGGTTACGCCGCCGTCCTCATATTGCTGATGGCGGTGCCGCTGCTCTCACCCGCCTTTCCCCCGCTGAGCGATTTGCCGGTGCATATGGGCCGTTACCGTATCCAGGCGGGCATGGAGGGCGCGGCGACCTTGGCCGGGACTTTCTCCATCCACTGGATGCCCGTCGGCAATCTGGGCGTGGACGCGCTGGTGCGGCTGCTGGGGCCGGCGCTGGGGATCGAGCCTGCCACCAAGGTCGTCGTGCTGCTGATCCCGGTGCTGACGGCGGCGGGCATGCTGTTCGTCGCCGCCGAGATCCATGGCCGCCTCCCGCCCACGTCGGCGTTCGCGCTGCCGCTGGCCTATGGCTATCCGTTCCAGTTCGGGTTCGTGAACTACGCGCTGTCCGTGGCGCTGGCACTGCTCGCGTTCGGGCTGGCGCTGCGCCTCGCCCGCCGGGAGAAATGGCACGCGCGGACCGCCCTCCTGCTTGGCGGCGGCATCGCCATCTATTTCTGCCACGTCATGGGCTGGGTCGTGTTCGGCCTCCTGTGCCTGACGGAAGCGGCGGCGCGGCGCGCAAGGCAGCCGGGCGGCTTCTGGCCTGCGGCGCGGGACATCGCCACCGATTGTCTGCCGCTGGCGGCGCCATTACTGTTCATAGTGATTTGGCGCAGCGCCGACGGCGGCGGCGCGACCTCGGCGCTTTTCGATCTCCGCGCCAAGTGGGGCGGTATCGAAAGCGCATTGCGCGAGCGCTGGGTCGGCTGGGACGGCTATTGCGCGCTCGGCCTGCTCGGCGTCTTTCTGGTTTGCGCGGCGCGGCCGTTCGCGGTGGACCGGCGCCTCGGCCTAGCGCTCGCCGCGCTCGCCATCCTCTATCTCTGCATTCCCTACGCCTTCTTCGGCCTGCTCTATGCCGACACCAGGCTTGCCCCGCTCCTGCTCGCCGTGGCGCTGCTGTCTCTCGGTCCACGCGACGGCCTGGGCAACCGGATCATGGGTCTCGCCGCCGTCGCCGCGCTGGCCTTCTTCGTCGCCCGCATCGCCGTCACCACAATCAGCATGGGCCTTTATGCCGAAGAGCAAGGCGCAACCTTGAAGCGCTCGCGGCGCTGCCGGCAGGATCGCGGGTGGTGGCGCTGGTCGATCTCGGCTGCCCGCGCGGCTGGGCGCCGCCGCGCATCACCATCGCCAGCATGGCGATCGTCCGGACGGACTCCTTCGTCAATGACCAGTTCAGGATGCCCGGCGCCCAGCTTGTCCGCGTCGCCCCATCCGTTCCACGCGATTTCGCCTATGAGGATTCCGGGCGCATCCGCCTGCCCGGCTGCGACAGGCCGGAACCGCTGCTGGCGGACCGGCTCGCGGCGATCCCCCGCGACCGTTTCGACCATGTCTGGCTGCTGGGGGTGCCGCGCGGCCAGCAGCCGCATGCAGCCTGGCTTCATCCCCTGTGGGCCAACGAAACGAGCGCACTCTACCGGATCGTGCCGCCCGGCGGTTGACGCGGATCAGGCCCTGCCGCTTCCCGCTGACTCGCGCGCCGGCGCGGCGTCGAACGCCTCGGATGGCACGTCGAAGTTGATGCGCTCGCGCTCGGTCACATAGGGCCGGTTCTGCACGGTGGTGTGGACCGAGCCGATATACTCGCCGATGATGCCCAGCGCGATGAGCTGCACCGCGCCCAGGAAGAACAGTCCGATCACGACCGGCGCCAGGCCGAGTTCGAACTGGGTCCAGAAGAACACCTTGTAGAGCAGGTAGCCGAGCGCCACGGCGAGCGAGCCGGCCGCCGTCAGGAAGCCGAGCCCGGCCACGAGCCGAAGCGGCACCTTCGACAGGTTGGTGATGCCGAGCATCGCCAGGTCGTAGAGCGTGTACCAGTTGTTCTTGGTGATGCCGCTCTTGCGGCCAGGCTGGTCGTAGGGGATTTCGAAGCGCTGCAAGCCGATCTCGGCGATCATCCCGCGGAAGTAGGGATATGGATCGCCGAAGCGGCGCACTTCCTCGATCACCTGCCGATCGTAGAGGCCAAAGCCGGTGAAATTCTGGATGGTCTCGATCGACGACAGCCGCTCGACCAGCGCGTAGTAGCGCTTGCGCAGCCAGAACATCAGCGGGGATTCCTCGCTGGCGCGCTTGATGCACAACACGACCCGAAAGCCTTCCTCCCATCTGGCGATCAGCTGTGGAATGAAGGACGGCGGATCCTGCAGATCGGCGACCAGCGAGATGATCGCTTCGCCGCGCGCCTGCAGGATCGCATGCATGGGCGAGCGGATGTGACCGAAGTTCCGTGCGTTGACGATGATCTTGACGTTGCGGTCGGCTGCGGCCAGCCGCTTGAGCACGGCCACCGTGCCATCGGTCGAGGCATTGTCGATGAAGATGTGTTCGTAGTCGTAGCGGCCGACCGCCTCGAACTGTTCCCGCACCTGGCGGTACAGTTCCTCGACGTTGCCTTCCTCGTTGAAGCAGGCGGTGACCACGCTCAGCAGGCGCCGCTTCTGGCTCATCGGACAACCGCCCCGGCTGACGCCGGTATCGCACGGCGCGAATGCCCAGGCGCTCCGGCATGCCCCAATCTGCCCATTACGTGAATAGCCTCGGCTCCAGCTTTCACGGACGCAGGGTCGCGCCCGTATCCAACAGCTTAGCCGCAAGTCCCCGCCTTACAAGCGGGAAAGCGCCTAGCCGCCGCTGCCATAGGGCCGGGTGATCGCCTCGAGGACATGGCCGTCCGGATCGAGGAAATAGACGCCGCGGCCCCCATCGTTGTGGTTGATCTCGCCCGGCCTGCTGCGCGCCGGATCGGCCCAGTAATCGAGCCCCTTGTCCCTGATGCGCCCGAAGATGGTGTCGAACTCCGCCTCGCTGACGAGGAACGCATAATGCTGGACCGAGAAGTGGCCGCCGTTCTCGGCGTAGTCCAGGGATATGCCGTTGTCCATGTCCACCACATCGAAATGGGCGAACTTGGAAGGCTTGGGCCGTCCCAGCATCTCCGCGAGGAAGTTCGCGGACTTCACCTGGTCCTTGCACCAGACGATGGTGTGGTTGAGTTGGATGCTCATCGGATGCTCCTGCGTCCTGCCATGCCGATGAGATGTGATCCGCGCCGAACGAGTCAACCCGCCGTCGAAATGCTATCATGGCGGCTTCGGGGAGGATGCCATGCGGGAATTCGACGTTATCGTCGTCGGCGCCAGCGGATATACCGGCCAGCGCGTCTGCGAATATCTGGCTGGACGCGCCCGCGAAACCGGGCAGCGCTGGGCCGTTGCCGGACGCCGCGCCGAGGTGCTGGCGCCGCTCGCCGAGATGCACGGCGCGTCGGGCTTCATCGCCGCCGACTGCACGGTTCCCGGCGAAGCGGCCGACCTTGCGGCGCGCGGCGCGGCCATCGCCAACCTGGCCGGTCCCTATTACGGCCGCGCCGAAACCCTGGTCGGCGCCTGCGCGGCGGCAGGTAGCCACTATCTGGACCTGACCGGCGAACTGGTGTTCGTGCGCGGCATCATCGACCGCTTCCACGAAACGGCGCGCGAAAGTGGCGCCCGGATCGCGCCCGTCGCCGGCTATGAAGCCCTGCCTTTCGACCTGATGGCGCTCGCCCTGCTGGAAGCCTTTATGGCCAGGCACGGGGCAAGTCCGGCGCGCATCGACCTGCTGGCGGGCGCCATGCAGCCGCCGCCCGGCGTCACCGGCCTGAGCGAGATGATCTCGGGCGGCACCGCCGAGACCATGCGGGTCATGCTGGAGAACGATTTCTCGGGCCTCGCCGACGACCCCACGGCGCTCAATCCGTCCGACGACCCGGACCGCGACGAGATCAGGCGCGCCATGCCCTACGACATGACGCCCAGGCCCGACGACCTGGAGCCGTGGTCCATGCCGATCTTTCCCGGGCCTTATCTCCATCCCGCGGTGGTCAACCGGACCTTCGCCCTGCTGCGGCGCGAGCAGGTGCCCATCTCCACCGCGCTGCGCTACCGCGAGAGGCTCAGCATGGGTGGCCGCGCCGGCGCGTTCCAGGCGCCCGCCGCATATCTGATGTCGGCCAACGCCTCCGTGATGGGCTGGCTGATGAACACGCCGCACAAGGCGCCGCGCCAGATCATGAAGTCGGTCGCCGACCGCTTCTTCCCCAAGCCGGGAATGGGCCCAAGCCTGGAGAACCTTGATAATTGGCACTGGACCATCACCGGCCGCGCTTCCGGCCCGGCCGGCGCCGTCGACATGCGGCTCGACGCCGACGGCCACCCCGGCTATCGCACCACCGCCAACATGATCGCCGAAGCCGCGCTGATCCTGGCCGATCCCGCCGCGAGGAAGCCGGACCGCGCCGGCGTCCTGACCCCGGCCCTGGCGCTGGGTACGGCCGAACTAGGCCGGTTCGCGGCGGCCGGATTGCGGTTCTCCGAGGTCGAGGCGAGCCAGCGGCCGCTTGTCACCGCCCGTCCCTGAGCGCATTGGCTCGGATGTACTTCCGCCGCATGCAATGTTAGTTTGGTTGAATGACCAACTTAACGGGGATAGGTCCGTGTCCATCGCCGCCCAGTTCGATCCGGCCGGCAAGCCGTTCGATGACGTCTATGCCTCGTTCCGCCTGGCCCGCGAGGATGCGCCGGTTTTCTATTCCGACCGCTACAAGGTCTGGGTGGTCACCCGCTACGACGACATCATGCGGGTGCTGCGCGACGAGAACCTGACCGTGAAGGGCTCGCTCGAAGCCGTGCAGGACGGCGGCTACTGTCCCGAGGCCCGCGCCGTGCTGGCGAGGGGCGTCGACTGGATGACCACGAAGCATGTGGCCGCGGACGACGGCCCGGACCATGCCCGCTTCCGCAACGCACTCCGCAGCGTGTTGACGGCGAAGCGCTTCAACAGCCTCGAGCCCGCCACCCGCGAGACCGCCATCAGCCTCATCGAAGGCTTCAAGGCCCGCGGCCGGTGCGAGTTCGTCTCCGAATACGCCTACCCGCTCGCGATGCTGACCACGCTCAACCTCGTCGGCTTCGACGAGGCTCGAAACGACATGGACAAGCTGCGGGTCTGGATCACCGACACCTTCAAGATGCTGCTCGCCGCCATGAATCCGCAGGAGCAGGTCGCCGCCGCGACCAACGCCGTCGCCTTCCAGGATTACATCCGTGCCCACATCGCAAGCCGCCGCGCCAAACCGTCGGACGACCTGATGAGCGAGATCCTGGAGAATCTGGCGACCGGCAAGGCGCAGCTTTCGGATGACGAACTGGTGATCATGTTCACCCACAGCTTCGTCGGCGCCGGCCAGGAAACCACCAAGCTGGCCATGACCAACATGATGTTCCAGCTGCTCTCCCACCGGCAACGCTGGGAGGAGACGAAGGCCGCCCCCGACAAGGCCGAAGCCTTCATCGACGAGTGCCTGCGGCTCGACCCGCCGCTGATGGTGTGGTTCCGGGTCGCCGCCGCGGACACCGAGGTCGGCGGCACGGCGATCCGCAAGGGCGAGCGCGTCGCCATGGCGCTGGGCTCGGGCAATCACGACGAGGCGAAGTTCACCGATGCGGAGTCGTTCTGCCCGTTCCGCGAGGGCGCGCCGCCCATGCTCACCTTCAGCAGTGGCAAGCACTTCTGTGTCGGCGCGCCGCTTGCGCGCATGGAGCTGAAGGTGACGCTGGAAGAATTCGCCCGGCGCCTGCCGGGCGTCAGGCTCAAACCCGGCCAGCCCTTCGACTATCTCCCGAATCTCGGCCACCGCTCCCTGCCGAATCTCGAGCTCGAGTGGGATTGACCGCCCCGCCTGTCAGCGTATGTCCAGGGTCAACGTGTCCTGGCCTTCCTCGACAGCCTCCGTCACCAGCTCATCGATGACGAAACGGCCGCGCTTCTCCAATCCGTCGGGCCATTTCGCCAGGTAATAGTAGGTTCCCTGGTCCAAGGTCAGGGGCTGCGTCACGGTCTCCCACCAGCGGCATTGCTCCGGCGACCATGCGTCCTCGGCCCGCTTGGCGCAGACCGTGAAATAGAATTCCGGCAGGATGCGAAGACCCTCATAAGGTGGCTCGGTGACGAGGGTTACCGGCCGTCCCTCGGCGGTGCAGCCGCCCGACAGGTCGATGACAACCAGAATGTCCTTCGTCTTGCCGCTTTTGTGCAGATCGAACAATTGTTGGTTGATCGCCGCGATCGACTCCCGGTCGCCTTCCAGATCGCGGAAGTCGGCGGGCAGCGCCAAGGGCTTCACCTTCTCGCGCTCCAGGGCGACCTCGAAACGCGCCTGGTCCATATATTGCTGCGCCGAGCCTTCGTCATAGTCGTTGGGAATACCAAGCGCCGCGCCCACATCGGCGCCGCAGCTCTCCGCCACCAGCACCTTGACCTTGCCCATGGCGCGGATCGCCTCACGGATGTCGGCGGGCACCTGCTGCTCGACGAGTTGCAGGCTGGACTGGGCCAGTTCGGCGGTCGCCTCGGCGTCGGAGGGTTTCAGATAGTCGGGCAGCAACGCGACCGGCTTCGCCAGCAGCGTGTCGGCGTCCGCCGGCGCGAACCGGGCCAGCGCCTGCTGATCGGTGTCGTCGTCGGTGGTCACCTCGTGCTTCATCAGCGCGACCAGCGCGGCATCCTCGTCGAGCCCGGCAAGGTCGACCGGCGGCGGTGGCGGCGCCTCCGCCTGGGGCGGCACTTCCTTGACGTGCGGGGCGGACTTCACCGGCGGCGGCGCCGGCGGCGGCTTGGGTTCTTCCCTGCCGCAGGCCGTCAGAGCCAGCACGACAATCAGCCCGAGCAAGGCTCGCGCCATCGCATCCCCCTCTTGTGAACGTTGCGTCGCGCGTCAGCCTATGGCGTGCCGATACGACAGGCAAGCAGGGCGGTCAGAACGGCCACCAGCTGTCGTCGTCGTCGTGCGACGGCGGCGGTGGCGGCACGCAGCGTCGCTCGCCGGTGTCGCACAGGTAGCCTGGCGCGCAGTGGTCACTGGTCGCACAGGTGTTGCGGCAGCGCCCGTCGATATAATTGCAGGCATAGGGCGCGCAGCTTTCGGTATCGCCGTCCCCATTGGCCGAGGTGCCCACGTCGCGGCAGAGGAAGGTGGAGCGGGACGACATGCGGCGAAGCTGCTCCTCCAGGGTAGCGACCCGGCTCTGCAACGCCACAACGCTCTTGCGCAGCGACATCACCCGGTTCTTCAGCAGCCGGTTCTCGTCGATGGCCGCCGCCTCAGGCCGCCCGCTGAAATCCTGCGGGCGCACGGTGCTGCCCGATGGCTCGGTGCGTTGCGGACCTTCGACACGCCGCTCGTATTGCGGGCGTACATACTCGCCCTGCCGGTACTGCTGCGGCTGCTGGTATTGCTGCGGCTGCTGGTCCTGATCGTCGCGCTCGTATTGGCCGGGCGGACGCATCAACTGGTAATTCTCGGCGAGCGACGCCGATGGAAGGGTGGCGATCAAGCAGCCGATCAAGAAGACGAACATCCGCATGGGCGTTCTCCCGTCTGTACTCCGCCATCATACACGGTTTCGCCCGCCCCCGCGCTCGGCTAACATCGGCGCGGGGAGGAGACGCGCATGGAGTCCATCTGTCCTTTCGCCAGCACGCTGGCCGACGCCATCGGCCAGGAGTTCGGCGCCGGTCCGCCGTCCGGCGACATTCCGCTGATGCCGCTGGGCCAGGCCGCCGACATGGGCCACGCGCCCGACGGCACGCCGCTGATCGATCCGCGGCTGTTCAGCTCGGCCGAGTACAATCGAAACCCCTACCCGTATTTCCGCATCCTGCGCGACCACTACCCGGTGTTCCACGACGAGTTGCACAATTGCTACTACGTCACCCGGTTTGACGACGTGAAGACCTGCGCCAATGACGAGGTCGTGTTCAACACCGTCGCCAAGGGCGCGTCGAATACGGTGCTGGGCAACACCCAGCTCGAGCTGAGCGGCCCCGAGAACCGCCGCCGCCGGAATCTCTACGGCCAGCACCTGGTCGGCCAGGCGCTGAAGCTGCGCACGCCCGCGATCACCCGCATCGCCAATGAGTTGATCGACTCCTGGGACACGGCGAACGATCCCACCGTGTGTCATGACCGCAACGGCGTGCGATCGGTCGCCCTGGGCAAGGGCTTTGCCAACCAGTTCCCGATCCGCGTCGTCGGCTACCTGCTCGGCCTGCCGGACGAGGCGCGCGGCAATTTCTACTTCTGGTACAACGCCATGATGAACGGCTTCGGCGGCGCGACCGAAACCCACGGCCTGGGCCTCGCGGCACGGCAGGACCTGGAGGACTACGTCGAGGAACTGGTCCGCGTCCGCCGCGAAAGGCCGCACTTCCTCCATGACGAGGCCGGCAATCCCATCGGCAAGGACATCATCACCTCGCTGTGCGACACGCGGATCGACGGCGACTATCTGTCGACCGAGGAGATCACCTCCAACATCGCGCTGCTGGTCGGCGGCGGTGGCGAGACGACCCGCGGTGCGATCATGAACATGTGGTACCTGTTGCTGCAGCACCCGGCCCAGCTCGACGCGGTGCGCGCCGACGAAAGCCTTTGGCTCGCCGCGTTCCACGAGGGCCTGCGCTGCGCCATCCCGGCCGGCGGCGCCCAGCCCAAGAACACCACCTACGACATCGAGATGCACGGCGTGAAGATCCCGGCCGGCTCGCTGGTGCTGATGGTGAACCATGCCGCCAACCGGGACGACCGCGTGTTCCGCGACGCCGACAGCTTCAATATCCTCAGGGACGACCTCTACAGCGGCAAGCTGCTGCGCAGCGGCTACAGCGACGGCCGGAAGTCCAGCCACATGTCGTTCGGCGTCGGCCCGCATTTCTGCCCGGGCGCGTGGATTTCCGAGCAGGAGGCGACGCTGGGCTCGAGCGTGCTGCTCCGGCGCATGAAGAACGTGCGGATCAAGCACGACGCCATGCCCAGGGACATCGACGGCGTCACCCTTGCTCCCATCGGCCTGGTGCCCATGCGGGAGCTGTGGGTGGAATACGACATCGACTGAACGCGCTTACGCCCGTCACGGCAACCGGTTAGGCTAGAGGCTGCCATCTCCGGAGAACCTCCCCATGCTCGACTTTCCCTATTCCGGCCTGCTCGGCCTCATCATCCTCGTACTCGACATCTACGCCATCATCCGGGTGGTGCAGAGTGGCGCGGGCGCGCTGTCCAAGGCGATCTGGATCGTCATTATCCTGCTGCTGCCGGTGCTCGGCCTGATCCTGTGGGCGCTGCTCGGCCCCAAGAAATAGGCTGCGTTGCCAGCGCGGCCGCGGAACCATGGGCTGCTTGTAGCGTCCTATGCTCTCGCATACCGTTGCACCGAACCAGTTCGGGAGGATTCCATGCGTTGGCGCGGCCGCCGCGAGAGCGGCAACATCGAGGACATGCGCGGCCAAGGCGGCATGGGCATGGGCGGCTTCCGCCTGCCCGGCGGCGGCGGCGGCGGCAAGCTGGGCATTGTCGGGACCATCGTCGTCGTGCTCGCGGGCCTGTATTTCGGCGTCGACCCGTCGGTGTTCCTCGGGGGCGGCTCGCCGCAGGCGCCGACCCAGGCCGTCGACACCTCGACGCCCGACGCGCAGGAGAAGCGCGCCTTCGTCGCGACCGTCCTCGCCGACACGGAGGACACCTGGCATACCCTCTTCGGGCAGATGGACCGTACCTATGAGGAGCCCAAGCTGGTGCTGTTCAGCGGCGCGGTGGAGTCGGCCTGCGGCTTCGCTCAATCGGCGAGCGGACCGTTCTATTGTCCCGGCGACCGCAAGGTATACCTGGACACGGGATTCTTCGACGAGCTGGGTCAGCGCTTCGGCGCCCCGGGCGATTTCGCGCAGGCCTATGTGATCGCCCACGAGATCGGCCATCACGTACAGACGCTGCTCGGCATCTCCCAGCAGATCCGGCCCGGGGACAATGCCATGTCGGTCAGGCTGGAGCTGCAGGCCGACTGCTTCGCCGGCGTCTGGGCCAATCACGCCCAGCGCAGCCGCGACATGCTGGAAGCGGGTGACGTGGAGGAGGCCCTCACCGCCGCAACCGCCATCGGCGACGACCGGCTGCAGAAGCAGTCGCAGGGCTACGTGGTCCCCGACGCGTTCACCCATGGCAGCTCGGCGCAGCGGGTCCGCTGGTTCCGGCAGGGCATGCAGGCCGGCACGCTCGAGGCTTGCGACACCTTCAACGCACGGGATCTCTAGCCGGCGAACGGAACCTGGCCGCCTCCACGGCGTTGCTGATCCGCCGGTCGGATAGTTGCGGGCGGATGCGGTCCGTGCTGGTATTGTGCCGTTCCTCCAACCGGTCCCGAACCCGATGACGCCAACGTCGCCCCCGACCGAGAAGCTGCAGCGCTGGGCACATATCTCGCTCATCGGGTTGTTCATCTGCGCGGTCATCGCTTGCCTCTATTTCGCGGCCGACGTGTTCATTCCGCTGGTCGGGGCGATCCTGATGGGATTTACCTTCGCGCCGTTGATCCGTCCGCTGGCGCGGCGCGGCGTGCCCTCGCCGCTGCTTGCCGCCGTCGTCCTCGCGGCGCTGATCGGTGTCGCCGCGCTGGCGGTGACCGCGGTCAGCAAGCCGGCCGCCGACTGGATCGAGCGGGCGCCGCAGATCGCCAAGCAACTCGACCGGAAATTCCGCCCTGTGCGCGAGTCCGTGGCCACGGTGCAGAAGGCATCGACCGACGTCATGAACCTGACCAACGCCGACCGGAAGAAGCGGACGACCACGGTCGTCGCCGCCTCGCCATCGATCATGGAGCGCATGGTCGGCGGCATCCAGCATCTCGGCATCAACCTCGCCATGATGCTGGTTCTGCTGTACTTCCTGCTTGCCGCCGGCGACATGTTCAAGGAAAAGACCGTCCGGCTGATGCCGACTTTCCACGACAAGCGCGCCGTCGTGTCGATCATCAACAACATCGAGCGCGAGGTGTCGGCCTACCTGCTCACCATCCTGGTGATCAACGCGGCACTCGGCGCGATCATCGGCGGCGGGCTTTATGCGATCGGCCTGAACAATGCCCTGTTCTGGGGCATCATGGCCGCGGTGCTGAACTTCATTCCCTATATCGGCTATCTCGTCGGCGTCAGCCTGGTAACTGTCGCCGCGCTGCTGCAGTTCCCCGGAATCGGCGACGCGCTGCTGGCGCCCGCCATCTACACCGTCGTCCATGTGCTGGAAGCCAGCTTCATCACCCCCAGCCTGCTCGGCAGACGCTTCACCCTCAACCCGGTGATCGTGTTCCTCTCGGTGGTGATCTGGACCTGGCTGTGGGGCATTCCCGGCGCGCTGATGGCGGTGCCGATCACGGTGGTGATGAACGTCATCTTCAGCCACATCCCATCGCTCCGGCCGCTCAACGAATATCTCAGCGGTCGTGTACGGACCCGCGAGGCGGTGATAACCTGACGACGGCGGCGCGCTGTCCTCGGCCGTCGGGTTGGGGGTTCGTGTGTATCGGCCGTTTTGCCTCACGGTGCTGGCGCTTCTGTTTATCTGGGCGGGACCGGCCCGGGCCGAGACCTTCGCGGTAGATGGCGTCAGCCTTGACCTGCCCGCGCCCGACGGATTCTGCTTCGTGACCGGCATCGTGCCGGACGACCCGCGCAACGTGGACATCGCGCGGCGCCAGCCGCCCGCCGACAGCGTCATCGCCATGGTCGAGCCCTGCGGCGAAAACGCCGGATCCACGACCATGAGCTATGGCCGTTGGCTGCTACGACTGGACAACGGCGTCCCCCGGCGCCTCGCGGCGGGCTCGACCAGGAGCCTGGCCCTTGGGCAATCGATCCAGGGGATGCCCATCGTCACAACAGGCATCGTGTATCAGATGGGATTCCTCTCACCCAATCTCACATCTGGCGTGATCGGCGGCGACGGCACCGCCAATTACCGGGCGCTGGTCTACCCGGTCTCGATGCCGTTCGGCGGTTCGCTGACCCAGGCCGGCATCGAGGGCGAAACCGTGCTGCTCGGACGGCCGGTCGCCTTCCAGCTGTTCGATACCTACCAGGACCTCGACACCTATGCGCCCCTGGAGAGGCAGGTTAAGGCGGTCATGACCAGGGCCGTGCTCCAGGACCCGACCGGTGCCGCGCCGCGCGAGGCCGTCGCGCCGGATGCCGTCAAGCGGCGCTATTCTCCACGTCTGGAAGCCGTGGAAGTTGCCTGGTTGCTGGCGAAGGCCCTCGCGATCGCCGCCGCCGTGTTCGGGGTCTCGGCGTATGTTTTCCGAGGAAAATCCAATACTTGATGAATCGGCGCCGCCAGCGGGGATTCCATCGACGCCGCCCCTAATGTTTTAATTTAGATAAAATTCAAAATATCTGTTGCTCCAGAGTCCCGCGTGCCTCATAACCAACGTAGGTACCGCAATGTGCGGAAGGGGATCGAGGTGTCGACAGACGCTACGTCAGTACGGAACACGGTGCCCGATGGACGGGCCTGGCGCTACGTGCCGGCCCAAAACAGGGATGGACGAGTGAACAAGAAACGTCTGGTTCCCTCGAACCGCGCCAAACTCGACGAAAAGTCGCGGATCTTCGCCTACGAGTTCGGCGTCCTGCTCTGCGAGCTGCTCCCGCGATACCAGTCGGTTTTCCACTCCGACTTCTCCAAGGTGCTGATCATCCACGCGATCGGCGTCGCCAGCGTCAGCAGGCTGATGTCGCGGCCGGAATCGGCCGGGTACGAGACTCTTTCCGAAGCGGTGCCGGCCGAACTTCAGGTGCCCGTCAACGCCCTGTCGATCGCCGAGTCCACCGGCATCCCGCGCGAGACCGTGCGGCGCAAGATCAAGGAAATGATCGCGGACGGCTTCCTGATCGAGGACGAAAGAGGCGGTTACCGGATGAAGCCGGGCACCCTGCAGACCGACGGCGCGCTCGACATCTACTACCAGCAGCTGCTGACCCTGACGACGCTGCTGAACCGCTGCGTCGAAGCCGGCATCATCAAGATCGAGGACGCCTGAACCCTGATTTGTCCAGGTATTTGTCCAGTGTCTGGTGCATGTGCCGGATGCGGACTTCCTGATAATTGCCCAGCGTCGACCGGCATCTTCGTGCGCAGGATTTCGCACGAGGCGCATACTGGCCGGCCGCCGTCGCGCTTTCCCGGAAGCGCGACCCGTGCCAATAAAGAAAAATGACCGAGTTTCACGTCCAGATCGTCAAGACCGACAAGGTCCCTGTCGCGGTGCTGGAACACCGTGGTGATCACGATCTGCTGGACCAGAGCATCGCCCGCTTCGTCGCCTGGCGCCGTCAAGCGGGACTGTCTCCGCGCAAAAGCGCCACCTACAACATTTTCCATGCCGATCCGGCGACCACACCGCCTCAGGACTTCCGGATCGACCTGTGCGCCGCCGCCGATACGGTGCCGCTCAACGACGCCGGCATCGTCGCCCGCGTCATTCCCGGCGGCCGCTGTGCCGTGCTGCGGTGCTCGCCGGCCGACCAGGATGAGGCCATGCGCTGGCTGATGACCGAATGGCTCCCCGCCAGCGGCGAGACCCGGTGCGACTTCCCGCTCTATTGCCGGCGGGTCGCGTTCTTTCCCATCGTCCCTGAAGCCGAGGCAATCACCGACCTCTACCTGCCGCTGGAATAGCCTCAGAACTTGACGTGCTTGGTGTAGCCGCCGTCGATCACCACGTTCTCGCCCACCACCCATGAGGAACGCGGGCTGGCGAGAAAGGCGACGACGTCGGCTACTTCCTCCGCCCGGCCGAAGCGCCGCGACGGCTGCTTGGCGATGTTGGCCTCGACGTAGTCGGGCATGTTCTTGTCGAGCCAGTCCCACGAGCCGCCCTTGATGTAGATCGGCCCGGGCGACACGCAGTTGCAGCGGATGCCCTCGACGAGGAACTCGTGTGCCAGCTGCGCGGTATAGTTAATCAGCGCCGCCTTGATCGCGCCGTAGCTCTGCGAACTGCCGGCGAAGGCGTGATGCTCCACGGCGCTGATGGTCGACACCTGCACCCACGCCGCCTGGTCCGACTGCTTCAGGAACGGATAGGCCGTGTCCCACATAGCCACCGCCGACAGCATGTCGACGTTGTAGCTAATGTCCCAGCCCTTCTTCGACCGCGGAATCCCGCCCAGCGCGCTGGCGTTGGACACCACGATGTCGATGCCGCCCATCTGTCGTGCCGCCTTTTCGACCCAGGCCGTCACCTGGTCGAAATAGCCGCAGTCGACCACGTCGCCATAAACCGTCCCCAGGCTGCTCATGGCCGCGACCGCCTCCTCGACGCCGTCGCCGGGCAGGTCGTTGCGGATCACCTCCGGCTCGGTGGTGCTGGGGTCGCCGGACCGGGCCGTGCGGCCGCAGATCGAGACGATCGCGCCTTCCCTGAGGAACCGCTCGGCGATGGCCCGGCCGACGCCGCGCGTCGCCGCGCTGATGATCACTTTCCTGCCGGCCAGTTCCAGATCCATGTCGCGTCCCCTTTTGCTTCCCGGCGGCGATCCTGCCGGACCAGCCCGTTTCCCACAACCATATCCTGACCGTATTGTCAGGATATGGCGAACGACAAGCCGCGATACGCCAAGATCACAGGCGAGGAATTTCCGCCGTTGCGGTTCATTGCGGAACTGTCATGATGGGCTCGGAAGCGAGGCTTAATCGTTTCCAGGGGCGCACTTGCGTCGGAGACCCCCTCTTGCGCAGGTGCGCCCCACTTACCTTTCCCTGGTATCTCACTACCCGACCAATTCCGGACTAGCCGTCTGGAGCGACTCGGACGCGGCTGCTAGGCTGGCGGCCCGGCCGCGACCGCAGGAGCTATCCCATGACCGATATCGAGCGACTTCTCGCCATCGAAGAAATCAAGCAGCTCAAGGCCCGCTATTTCCGCGGCCTCGACACCAGGGACTGGGACCTCTACGCCGGTGTCTTCACCGAAGACGCCCACATCGACGTGCGCGGCTCGACCGACAGCAGCGACGGCGACTCGGCGTCAGCGGTCGACGGATTCGATGACGAGGCGGTGATCACCGGCGGCAAGGCCATGGCGG
>CALQFM020000014.1 GCA_943329845.2 Candidatus Kuenenia stuttgartensis
GCCGGACAGCAAGTACCGCGTCTCGATATGGGGCAAGAACCTCACCAACGAGCTTGAACGCCTCAGCGTGACGCCGGTGGCGTTCCTGTTCTCGTTCGAGCAGTCGACCCAGCCGCGGACCTACGGCATCACCCTGACCGCCGACTTCTGACCTCCAGGAGGGGGACGGCCGGCATCGCCGGCCACTCCTGATCCAGGGCGCCGGTGGCAACACCGGCGCCCTTTTTCTTGCGGTGTGCCGCGCGCCCGCTATCCTTTGCCCGGGGAAACGGGAGAAGCCACATGACGGGATCGGACCCGCGCCTTGCCGCGCTCGCCGACAAGCAGGACATCGCCGAGGTGCTCTACCGCTACGCGCGTGGCTGCGACCGCGCCGACGAGGAAGCACTGCGCTCCTGCTTCCATCCGGACTCGGCGCATAATCACGGAATGTTTGTCGGGAAATCGTGGGACTTCGTCGACCGCGCCATGGCGATCTGCCGGCTGCTGAAGGCCTGCAAGCACATGATCTCCAACGTGCTGGTGACCCTGGACTGCGACAGCGCCGTTTCCGAATGCCATTTCTGGGCCCATCACCGCCGGATCAACGAGGAAAGCGGCGCCGAGGAGGACTTCTTCACCGGCGGCCGGTATCTCGACCGTTTCGAACGCCGGAACGGCGAATGGAAGATCATCGCCCGGGTCGGCGTCAGCGACTTCGAACGCTTCGACCCGCCATCCGACCGCAACATGTGGAAGATGCCGGCAGAGAAGATCGGCGGCAAGCATCCCGTCGATCCGATCTATGGCCTCGAAGCCACTATTAGGAAGGGCAAGTGATGGCGCGCGACGACCAGGTCCAGGTGCTGCTCGACAAGCAGGCGATCACCGAACTGAGCTACCGCTACTCGCGCGCCGCCGACCGGCTGGACCGCGAGTTGCTGGCGTCGGTCTACTGGCCGGACGGCACCGACGACCACGGCGCGTTCGTCGGCAGCGCGCCCGACTATGTGGACTGGGTGATGACCCTGCTGTCCGGCTGGATCTCGGTCCACCACGACAACACCAACATCCTGATCGACCTCGACGGCGACACGGCCACCGGCGAGGTGCACTGGACCGGCTACTACACCTACGAGATCAACGGCCAGGTCCACGATCATCTCGCCGTGGGCCGCTATATCGACCGCTACCAGCGGCGGGCCGGCGAATGGCGCATCCAGCACCGCACCTGCCTCAGCGACTGGAGCCGGCTGGAGCCCAGCGTCAACTGGCGCAGCGATCCGGTGCGCAGCCGGCTCGCCGGCAAGCGCAAGCCCGACGACCTGCTCTACAGCGCCGGTCGCCTTGGCAACGCCGCCGAATAGATTTTCCGAACGAAGGGAAACCGCATGACCATCGAACACATGCTGCAGGCCGGCCGTGTCGCCGCCGTGGCCGACCCGCATCTGCAACAACTTCTGGACAAGCAGTCCTGTGCCCAGGTGATGATGACCTATTGCCGCGCCATCGATCACCGCGACGAGGAGCTGCTGCGCAGCATTTTCCATCCCGGCTCGCAGCACCGGCACGGCTTCATCGGCCCGTCGTCCGATCCCGGCCGGCCGTCGAAGCCGGGCGAGCTTGGCGACTTCGTCGCCTATGCGCTAGGCGTGCTGGCGACGCACACGCGCACCCACCACCAGCTCGGCAACATCTTCATCGAGGTCGATGTGGGCGCGACGGTCGCCTATACGGAAGCCTACTTCACCGCATACCACCGTATGCGGCCCAAGGGCGACCCGCTGGCGTCGGCGACGGCCTACGACACCGAAATGGATTACTGGGTCGGTGGCCGCTACATGGACCGCATGGAAAAGCGCGACAATGTATGGAAGATCACCAACCGCACCGGCGTGACCGATTGGCAGCGTATCGAATCGCCTTCGTCTCGGGGGTATAGTTCCGTTCCGCAGGAAATTCGCATGCAGCAGAACCGCGACGACTTCCTGTACCACCGCCGCGCGTTCTACGGCTGAACTACTTTCCGAGTATAATTGGAAAACTTATAGTAAACTCAATGAGCTAGATGAAATCCGTCACGTTGTTATAGTGCCTGTCGAAGACGACAGGGGAGACACTATCGTGACGGAAATGCAGCCTGCGCCGGTCAAGGCCGCATACCCGAGCCCCGTCTATGCGTGGGCGGTGATGGCCATCCTCGTCGTCGGCTGCATCATCTCGTACCTGAACCGGCAGGTGGTCGCCATCGTGCTGGGGCCGATGAAGGCCGATCTGGCGCTCAGCGACAGCGAGATCAGCCTGCTTTACGGCACCTTCGCCGTGTCCTATGCACTCGCCGCGGTGCCGCTGGGACGTATTGCCGACAGCTACAACCGCAAATGGCTGATCACCATCGGGATGGTGGTGTGGAGCATCATGAGCGTGATTTCGGGCGTCACCCGCCAGTTCACCCTGGTGTTCCTGGCACGCGTCGGCCTGGGCATGGGCGAAGCGGTACTGCCGCCCGCCACCAACTCCATCGCCGGCGACCTGTTTCCGCGCGAGAAGATTCCGCTGGCGCTCAGCGTGTTCCAGACCGGCGCGATCATGGGCACGGCAATCGCCTTCGTCCTTGGCGGCGCCGCGCTCGGCATCATGGAGCGGCTCTCCCATCATGACCTGCCGCTCGTCGGATCGTCGCTGAAACCATGGCAACTCACCTTCATCGTCGTCAGCCTGCCTGGCTTCGTGCTGGCGCTGATCATGGTGTTCGTGCGTGAACCGATCCGCCGCAATCTTGCGAGCGTCGGCACGCCGGAGAAGAAGGGCGTTCCCCTGCGGGAGATCTGGGCATTCTACAAGCGCAACCGGCAAACCCTGATCTTCCATCACATCGGGTTTCTCGCATTCTCGCTCGCCGGCTTCGCCTATGTGTTCTGGAGCATTCCATTCTTCACCCGCGTCCATCATATGGACGCGGCCACCGCCTCGCAGATCTATGGCTGGATCTTCGTGTTCTTCGGTCCGGCAGGCGTCGTCGGCGCGGGCGTCCTTGCCGGTCGCTTTGCCAGACGTGGCCGGCGCGACGCCAACATTCTTGCCGGCCTGATCGGCGGCGCGCTCACCATTCCGGCGGTGATCGTGATCCAGCTTGTGCCCGTCACCTGGGCCTTCGCGCTGAGCGCGCCGGCGCTGTTCTTCGTCAACTCGCCGTTCGGCCTTGCTTATGGTGCGCTGCCGGTGATCACGCCGCCGGCGATGCGCGCACAGGTCGCAGCGGTCTATATGCTCGTTCTCTCGGGCGGCATGGCCTTCGGCCCGGTGATCGCCGGCCTGTTCAACGACCATCTCTTCCCGGGCGACCAGGGTGTGCGCTATTCCATGATGACGCTCACCGCCATCTGCGGCGTCATCGGCATTACGTGCCTGATGCTGTGCCGCAAGCACTACGCCCGCAGCCTCGATGAGGCCGACGCGCTGGAAGCGTCCGCCATCCCGTGATTTCCCGGATGGCGATCCGCCAACGCTTGTTAATGAAGAAGAAAACTTTCAGAGATATTTCGTCCTCGCCCCGTTGATACAAATTGATATAGTCCCTGCCGGAATTGACAGGGGAGTGGAACGCCGTGGCTGAATCCCAGGTGGCGCCGGAAAGGGCCGCTTACCCGAGTCCACTCTATGCCTGGTCGGTCGTCGCCGTCCTGGTCGTCGCCTGCATGATTTCCTATATCGACCGGCAGGTGATCGCCATCGTCGCCCAGCCCATGAAGGCCGATCTGGGCCTGTCGGACACCGCGCTCAGCCTCCTCTACAGCGGTTTCGCCGTGTTTTATGCCATCGCCGGCCTGCCTTTGGCACGCATCGCCGATACCTATAACCGCAAGTGGCTGATCACCGTCGGCGTGTTCGTGTGGAGCGTGATGACGGTGGCCTGTGGCCTGACGCGCACCTACGCGCTGGTGTTCCTGGCGCGGATCGGCGTCGGCGTCGGCGAGGCGGTGCTGTCGCCGGCGACCAATTCCATGGTGGGCGATCTGTTCCCGCGCGAAAAGATCCCACTGGCGCTCAGCGTGTTCCAGACCGGCGCGATCATGGGCTCGGCCATCGCCTTCATCATCGGCGGCGCCGCCTTGGGACTGATGAACGACCTGGCGCAGCAGGACCTGCCGGTGTTCGACGACCTCCGCTCGTGGCAGCTCACCTTCGTCGCGGTCGGCTTGCCCGGCTTCCTGGTCGTGCTGCTGATCCTGATGATCCGCGAGCCGGTGCGCAGGACGCTTTCCGGCGTGGTCAGCGTGCGCAACAAGGGCGTGCCGATCAGCGAGATTCTGGCGTTCTACCGCCGCAACTGGCAGACGCTGACCCTGCATCACATCGGCTTCCTGGCGTTCTCGCTGGCGGGCTTCGCCTTCGTATTCTGGACGGTGCCGTTCTTCACCCGCGTGCACGGCTACAACGCCGCCAGCGCGTCGCAGATCTTCGGCTGGATCTTTCTGTTCTTCGGACCCGCCGGCGTGATCTGGGCGGGCATGCAGGCCACCTGGTTCACCAAGCGGGGCCGGCGCGACGCCAACATCCTGGCCGGCCTGCTCGGCGGCGTCCTGATGATCCCGGCGGTCATCGTCATCCAGCTGATGCCGAACGCCACATGGGCATTCGTGCTCTACGCGCCGGCGCTGTTCTTCGTCAACTCGCCGTTCGGCCTCGCCTATGGCGCGCTGCCGGTGATTACGCCGCCGCCCATGCGGGCGCAAGTCGCGGCGTTCTACATGCTGGTGGTGTCGGGCGGCATGGCGTTCGGCCCGGTGATCGCCGGCATCTTCAACGATCACATCTTCACCGGCGACAACGGCGTCCGCTACTCGCTGATCGCCTTGACCAGCATGTGCGGCGTCGTCGGCACCATATGCCTCTGGCTGTGCCGCAAGCACTACGCCAAGAGCCTGGACGACGCCGACGCAATGGAAGCCGCCGCCCTGCAGTGATGCCGGTTTGCCCGCCCGGGCCGCCCATGCATAATGGGCGGACGGAATGGGGAGACCGATCATGTCCACGGCGAAGCGCGACAAGCCGCTCGACGACTACAGCCTGCTCGACCCGAAGGTGCATGCGTGCCCCTACGAGTTCTTCCAGCGGCTGCGCAGCGAATGCCCGGTCTACCGCATGCCGGAGACCGGCACCTACCTGGTTACGCGCTACGACGACATCCGCGCCATCAAGCGGAACTACCAGGACTTCACCTCCAACATCACCTTGCAGGAGCGCGGCCGGCGCGAGGTCCACAAGGAGCACGACCGCATCCTGCAGACCTATGGCTGGGACAACGTCCAGACCCTGCAGCGCACCGATCCGCCGGCCCATGCCCGCTGGCGCACCCTGATCGACCGCACCTTCACCGCCAGCCGGGTGCGCGAGATGACGCCGTACATCGACGCCATGGTGGCCGAGCTGATCGATTCATGGATCGACGACGGCGAATGCGAGTTCGTCACCCAGTTCGCCATCCCGCTGCCGTGCAAGGTGATCGCCGACCAGCTGGGTGTCGACCGCGACAATTTCTGGAAGCTCAAGGCCTGGTCCGACGCCATGCTGGAGCCGGGAAGCCCCACCTGCCCGGACGAGCGCGTGATCGAGTGCGCCCACCTGGTGGTCGAATCCCAGCACTATTTCTACAAGGTGTTCGAGGATCGCCGCCGCGAGCCCAAGGGCGACATCATGTCGGCGCTGGTGCACACCGACATGGGCGGCGAGGCGCCGCTCACCATGCACGAGCTGCAGAACCTGATGAACCAGCTGCTGACCGGCGGCAACGAGACCACGACCAGCGCCATCTCGCACGCGCTGTGGAACCTGCTGAAGTTCCCGGAGCAGATGCAGCGGCTGCGCGCCGACCGGTCGCTGCTGAAGAACTTCGTCGAGGAGACGCTGCGCTTCGAGACGCCGGTGCTGGGCCTCGCTCGCAAGACCACGCGCGACGTCGAAGTGTCTGGAACGACCATCCCGAAGGATGCGCTGGTGGTGCTGACCTATGCCGCCGCCAACCGGGACGAAGACAAGTTCGACGACGGCGAGACCTTCGACGTGAGCCGCAAGAATGCCGGCGCCCAGATCGCCTTCGGCATGGGCGCCCATTTCTGCCCGGGCGCCATGCTGGCGCGGCAGGAGATCCTCAGCACCTTCGAGGCGCTGCTCGACCGGCTGGACGACATCAGCTTCGCCCGTCCGCTGCCCGAGGAAACCCACCAGCGGAGCGTCTTCCTGCACCAGATGAAGTAACTGCCGATCCGCTTCAGGAAACGCTGAGGCTTGCGGCACCTGCTGCCGGGTGTAAATATCAGCCCGGAGAATTCAGCGCATGAACGGGGACAGACCATGAGCACGCTTGCCGAAAAGCCGACTGGAACGGCGCTGCCGATCGAGGGCTTCAACCCGCTCGACCGCAAGGTGCAGGGTTGCCCCTATCCCTATTACCAGACCATGCGCGCCCAGTGTCCGGTCTATCCCAGCCCGCAGACCGGCATGTACTACGTCACCAAATACGACGACATCCGCTTCATCAAGAAGCGGCCCGACCTGTTCACGTCGGACATGACGCACAGTTCGCGCTCAGGCCGCCGCGACGTGTTCGAGCGTCACGAGAACGTTCTCAGCACTTATGGCTGGGCTCATGTCCAGGTGCTGCAGCGGACCGATCCGCCCGCCCACAACCGCTGGCGGCAATATATCGACCGCACCTTCACGGCCAGCCGCGTCAACGAGATGAAGCCCTATGTGGACCAGATGGTGCACGAGCTGGTCGACGCCTTCATCGGCCAGGGCGAATGCGAGTTCGTCGCCGACTTCTGCGTGCCGCTTCCCTGCAAGGTGATCGCCGACCAGCTCGGCCTGCCGAATGACCAGTACCTGCGGCTGAAATCCTGGTCCGACGCCATGCTGATGCCCGGCGGCCTGATGGCCACCGACGAAGAGATCGACCGCTGCGCCTGGATCGAGCTCGATGCCCAGCATTTCTTCTACAAGGTGTTCGAGGACAGGCGGAAAAATCCCCAGAACGACATCATGTCGGTGCTGGTCAACACCCGCTTCGAGGGCGAGGAGCCCATGTCCATGCACGAGCTGCAGAACATGATGCACCAGCTCATCACCGGTGGGAACGAGACCACCACCAGCGCGCTGGCCCATGGCCTGTGGAACCTGCTGAAGAACCCTTCCGAGATGGCCAAGCTGCGCGCCGACCGGTCGCTGATCAGGAATTTCGTCGAGGAGACGCTGCGCTACGAAACGCCGGTGCTCGGCCTGTTCCGCCAGGCGACGCAGGACGTCGAGCTGAGCGGCACCACGATCCCCGCCGGCACCATCGTCTTCATGGCCTATGGCTCGGCCAACCGGGACGAGGAAAAATTCGACGACGGCGAGACCTTCGACGTCAGCCGCAAGAATGCCGGCGCCCAGATCGCCTTCGGCATGGGCACCCATTTCTGCCCCGGCGCCATGCTGGCGCGGCGCGAGATGCAGTCGGCGTTCGAGATCCTGCTCGACCGGGTCGATGACATTCAGCTGGCCTGCCCGCTCGACGAGTTCACCCACGAGCCGAGCATCTTCCTGCATCAGCTCAAGGAACTGCCGATCCGGTTCAAGGCGCGGTAGTCAGCCCTTCGCCGCCCGTTTCGCCTTCTTGCGCTCTAGCAGCTGTTCGCGCGTCTGGCCGTAGAGCAGGTTCTTGGCTTCCTCGGAAATCTTGCCCGGCGTGGCGGCGATCTCGCGACCCAGCGCATAGGCGCGCTTGACCGCCGGGCGCTCGCCCATGGCCTCGAACCAGCGCTTCAGGTGCGGCGTGTCGTTCAGGTCCTGGCCCTGCAACTCATGCAGCGTGATCCAGCCCCAGCACGCCATGTCGGCGATGGAGTATTCGTCGTTGGCGATCCACTCGCGGTCCTCGAGCTGGTCGTCGAGCAGCCCCCACAGCCGCGCCACCTCGTTGGTGTAGCGGTTGATGGCGTATGGCAGCTTTTCCGGCGCGTAGGCGCGGAAATGGTTGGCCTGCCCGCCCATGGGGCCCAGGCCGCCCATCTGCCACATCACCCATTCCAGCACCTTGGCCCGCCTGAACGGATCCCTCGGCAGGTACTGGCCGGTCTTCTCGGCCAGGTGGATCAGGATGGCCCCGGATTCGAAGATCGACAGTGGCGTGCCGTCCGGTGCCTTCACCTCATGGTCGACGATGGCCGGCACCCGGTTGTTGGGGCTGACCCTCAGGAAGTCCGGCTCGAACTGCTGGCCGACCATGATGTTGACCGGGATGATGTTGTACGGAAGCCCGGTCTCTTCCAGGAAGATGCTGACCTTCCAGGTATTCGGCGTCGGGAAGTAATAGAGATCGATCATTGGTCCGGTCCTCAGGAGATCAGGATGTAGTAGGCGGATGCCACCACCATGTAGCACAGCGCCAGCAGGGTCGCCTGGATGCCGGCGATGCGGCCGAAGCTTGCCATGGCGTGCCTCGTGTAGCCCCACGCGTGCAGGTAGCGGGCGACGGTGAACACGGCGCCGCCGAAATGCACCATCAGTGCCGGCGCGCCCGACCATTCCAGCGCGATCAGCAGCGCCAGGCCCGTCGGCACATATTCGGTGTAATTGGCGTGGACCCGGGCGATGCGGTCGGCGGTCGGGTCCTCGTTGCCGAAGTTCTCCACCGTCGAGCGCACCCGGTGATAGAGCACGTTGTAGGTCAGGATCACCAGCAGCAGGCCCAGCGCCGCCGTGTAGTACAGCGTCACCGGCACCTGCGCGAGGCCGCGGCCTACGGGGATGCCCGGACCAAGGCCGATGGCAATGATCACCAGGCTGATGCCCACGGCGAAGCAGGCCCAGGCGCCCTTCATGAAGCCGCCGAAGATCGGGATCAGCGCCGGCGGCGGCTTGTGGGCCTGCGCCTCGGGATCCTTCACATAGGGCAGGATACGGCGATAGGCATAGGTGAGGCCGACTCCCACCATGATGAAGGCGAGCCCGACGGCAGTGCCGAACACGCTCAGATTGACGCCATGCATCTGCTTCCCCTGTGCCGTTTCCCCGGCACTATAATGCATGGCGGCGCCGGGCCTGCAATCGGCATCGCCCGCCGGGCCGCGCCGCGATTTAGGGCGCGGGCAGGGTTGAGCAGCCTTGCAGGCGAGGCGCCAACGGCACTAAGTTGCACGCCACAAATCCGGCGGCGGACTCAGCGCGTACAGCGCCTGTCCGTTCCGAACCTCCAGGGGAGAGCCATGACCACAGCCCTCACATATCCACCCCGCACGCTCGGGCCGGAGCAGGAAGCCATGCGCGCCGAAGTGCGCGCGTTCCTGCAGAAGGATTATGCCGCCGGCGGCTTCGGTCGCGGCCAGGAGGCCATGGCCCGCTACGACGTGGACTTCTCGCGCCGCTGGGGACAGGCCGGCTTCATCGGCATCACCTGGCCGAAGCAGTATGGCGGCCGCGGCTTGACGTTCCTCGACCGCTACGTGGTCACCGAGGAGGCGCTGGCCGCCGGCGCGCCCGTCGGCGCCCATTGGGTCGCCGACCGCCAGAGCGGCCCGCTGCTGCTGAAATACGGCACCGAGGAGCAGCGCCAGCGCTTCCTGCCCAAGATCATCGCCGGTGAGGCGTTCTTCTGCATCGGCATGTCGGAGCCGGACAGCGGCTCGGACCTGGCCTCGGTGCGGATGAGCGCCACCCGGGTCGACGGCGGCTGGAAGCTCAACGGCACCAAGCTGTGGACCTCGCTGGCCCATATCTGCCACTACATGATCGCCCTGGTGCGCACTTCGCCGGTCAACCCGGAGAACCGCCACGAGGGCATGAGCCAGATGATCGTCGACTTGAAGGCCCCCGGCGTCGAGGTCCGCCCGGTCTACAACCTGGCCGGCGAGCATCACTTCAACCAGGAAGTCTTCACCGACTATTTCGTCCCGGACGAGAACGTGGTGGGCGAGATCGGCGCCGGCTGGGAACAGGTGATGAGCGAGTTGGCCTATGAGCGCAGCGGTCCCGAGCGCATCCTGTCGACCTTCCAGACGCTGGTCGAGCTGGTCCGCCAGGTCGGCGACGATCCGTCCGAAGTCGAGGCCCGCGCCATCGGCCGCCTGACCGCGCACCTGATGACCCTGCGCGGCATGTCGGTGTCGGTCGCCGGCATGCTGGCCGACGGCAAGATGCCGGTCACCGAAGCGGCGCTGGTCAAGGACGTCGGCACCAATTACTGCAAGGAAGTGCCCGAGGTGGCGCGCCTGATCTGCCCGCCCGAGGACGGCGCCGGCAATTCCAAATATGAGAAGATGCTGAAGACGGCGACCCTGATCGCGCCGTCGCTCACCATCCAGGGCGGCACGCGCGAGATATTGCGCGGCATGATCGCAAGGGGGCTCGGTCTACGATGAACGAAATGCGCACGCTTATCCTCGACACCGCGGAACGCATCTTCCGCGACATCTGCGACCAGGCCCTGGTCGACAAGGCAGAGAAGGGCGAATGGCCCGCCGGCCTGTGGCAGACGCTGGAGGAGTCGGGCCTGACCCAGGCGTCCGTTCCCGAGGAACGCGGCGGTGCCGGCGGCACCATCGGCGACGGCCTGTATTTCCTGAAGACGTCAAGCCGCTACGTGGCGCCGCTGCCGCTGGCCGAGACGCTCATCGCGGGCGTGCTGCTGGCCGAGGCCGGCGCCGACGTGCCGGCCGGCCCGCTCACCATCGCGCCGGTCCGCAAGGGCGAGGTCATCGAGTTCAGCGACGGCAAGCTGTCGGGCACCGCCTCGCGGGTGCCGTTCGCGCACGGCGCCTCGGCCATCATCGTGGCGACGTCCGCCGGGCTGGCGATCGTCGATCCGGAGAGCGTGAAGATCGACCGGGACAAGAGCATGGCCGGCGAGCCGCGCGACACCGTCATCTTCGACGGGGCCTCCGCGACCATCGTCGGCAGTGTCTCGCCCGATCGGATATGGGAGCTCGGCGCCCTGGTCCGCTCGGTGCAGATGGCGGGCGCGCTCGAGGGCATTCTCGCCATGTCGGTACAGTATGTGCAGGACCGCAAGCAGTTCGGCCGCACCCTGTCCAAGTTCCAGGCCGTGCAGCAGTCGCTCGCCGCCATGGCCGGGCAGGTGGCGGCGGCCTCGTCGGCGGCGGACACCGCGATCGAGGCGACCGAAGCAGGCGACACTGGCGTGGCCATCGCGGTCGCCAAGGCTCGTGTCGGCGAGGCGGCGGGCATCGCCGCGGAACTGGCCCACCAGGCCCACGGCGCCATCGGCTTCACCCACGAATACGCCCTGCACCAGTTCACCCGGCGGCTGTGGGCGTGGCGCGACGAGTTCGGCGGCGAGCCCTACTGGCAGGCCGAGATCGGCCGCCAGGTCGCCAGGGCCGGCGCCGACAATCTGTGGAAGTTCGCCTCGCGGACGTGAGGGCCCCTTAGGCTCCGCCTTTATTGTCACCCCGGACTTGTTCCGGGGTCTGTCGGCCCGCTTGAAGATTGCTTCGCGCTCTGTCCGAACACCTGTGCGCGTCCCGCATGGCGCTCCTCGCCTCGACACAGACCCCGGAACAAGTCCGGGGTGACAATCAGGGTGAGGCGGGGGTCGGGCTAAAAAATCGGCCCGATGATGCCCAGCTGCGCGGCCTTCGCCACCGCCTGCGTGCGCGTCACGGCGTTCAGCTTCTGGGCGGCGTTTTCGATGTGGAAGCGCGCGGTGGACGGCGAGAACGCCAGGATGACCGCGATCTCCTGATCGGTCTTGCCGCGCGCGGCCCAGGTCAGGCATTCGATCTCGCGGCTGGTCAGGTAGATGAAGCCGGTCTCGGGAGCCTCGATGCCGCGCGCGGTGTCGGCGATCTGCATGAACTGAAGGGCAGCGAGCAGCAGCGCGCGACGGTGCTCGCGCCAGATCGGCTCGATGTCCAGCGCCGGATCCCGGCTCAGCCACGAGACAGACCCGACCCTTCCGCGCGAGAGATGCGTCGGCACGATGATGGCGCCGTGGATGCCCTGGCTGACCTGCCACTCGAGCACCTTGCGCTGGATCGGCTCCAGCGCCTGCTCCTGCGGAAACGGATGGTTGGCCTGCCAGAAGAACGGCAGGTGCTGGAAGCGGCAGGCATGCGTCGTCGGGCTGATCAGGGTGTAGTTCTGGTCGACCCATTCGTCGATCGCCGCCTTGCTCCAGCCGAACAGTTCGGCCAGCCGGTTGCCGTCCTCGTCGGTCAGCGGCACCGTGGTCGAGATGTCGTCGAGCGCGGCGACCAGCGGAATGCCGATCAGCTCGCCGATCCGCCGCAAAAAGCCGACGCCGTCGGCAAGCCGGGTCGCGCGCTCCAGCGCGTCGAGACATGCATTGACGTCGTTCGAGCCCACCCTCGCTGCGCTCCCACACCCTGTCGATTCCGAGAGGTAGACGTTACAGGGCCGTGCGCCCAAACTCCATGTCATCGGGAACACGGGGAAGTGTCTCAATGAACAAGCCAGAGCAGTTCAGCCTGCTGGACCCTGCCGTGCAGCAGTGTCCTTTCGACTATTACAGGGTGCTCCGCGAGGAAGCGCCGGTCTACCTGATGCCGGAAACCGGCATGTATATCGTCACGTCCTATGACCTGCTCATGGAGGTAATGAAGAACAACAAGGTGTATTCCAATCTCGCCCCCGCCGGCCGCCGCGCCGGCCTGTACTGCGAGGAAGCCGAGCGGATCATCGACGAGAAGGGCTATGGCCGGTTCATGCCGACCATCGTCAACAACGACCAGCCCGGCCATACGGTCTATCGCGGTCTGGTCAACGACGCCTTCCGCGCTGGCCGGATTCGCCAGATGGAAGCCTACATCACCGAGGTGGTGGCCGGCCTGGTCGAGAAGTTCGCCGGCCAGGGGGAATGCGACGCCGTCGCCGACCTGGCCGTACCGGTGCCGATGTATGTGATCGCCGACCAGCTCGGCGTCCCGCGCGAGGACTTCCAGAAGTTCAAGGAATGGTCCGACGCCTGGGTCATCGGCCTCGGTATGAAGGTGCCGGACGCGGTGCTGATCGACGCCGCCGAAAAGGTGGTCGAGATGCAGCACTACATGATCGCCCGCATGGCCGAGCGCCGGATCGAGCCGCGCGACGACATCATGAGCGACCTCGTCCAGGCCACCTACAATGGCGAGCGGCCGCTTCAGGACAAGGAAGTGTTGTCCATCGTCGAACAGATCCTCGTGGCCGGCAACGAGACCACCACCAACGGCATCGCCAACGGCCTGCAGCAGCTTGCCGAGGACCAGGAACTGCAGGCGCGGCTGCGCGCCAACCCGGACCTGCTGCCCAAATTCGTCGAGGAAATCCTGCGGGTCGAGTCGCCGGTGCAGGGCCTGTTCCGCTATGTGCTGGAGGATACCGAGCTGGGCGGCGTGCGCATCCCGAAGGGCGCGACGGTGATGATCCGCTACGCCGCCGGCAACCGGGACGAGGCCAAGTTCGACCACCCCGAGGAGTTCGACCTGGACCGCAAGAACAACGGTGCGCACATCGCGTTCGGCTCGGGCATCCATCATTGCGTCGGCTCGCAGCTTGCCCGCGCGGAGATGCTGGTCAGCTTTCGCGCTTTCCTGGACCGGTTCAGCCGCTTCGAACTGGCGGTGGCTGCCGGCGAAATCCACTACCACCCCAGCTTCGCGCTGCGGGGGCCCACCAAACTGCCGCTTCGGCTGATGCCGAAGGCTGGCTGAAACTGACGAATCCGTGTAAAAGATGCACCAGCGCATAAAACGCCCAGCGAGGAGACCAGTATGCTGACGGAACAGCAGATCCACGAGATCCGCCAACAGATCGACTTCGAGTTCAAACGAAAGGGCGCTCCGGCGGGCTTCCCGAAGTTCCCCGACCTGCCGGCGGGGCGCTACAACGATCCGGAGTTCTTCGAACTGGAGAACACGCATTACTGGAGCAAGGTGTGGATGCTGGCCGGCCACCTGGACGAAATCCCCAATGCCGGCGACTACAAGCTTTGGGACATGGCGCGCCAGCCTGTCGTGATCGTGCACGGCAAGGATGGCGAGGTCCGCGCCTTCTACAACACCTGCCGTCACCGCGGTGCGCCGGTGGTGACCGAGCAATTCGGCAACGCACCGCATGGCCTGGTCTGCGGCTATCACGGCTGGGTGTACGACCATGACGGATCGCTCATGAGCATCCGTGACAAGCGCGACTTCGTCGATTTCGACTTCGAATGCCGCAGCTTGTATCCGATCCGCACCGAGCGTTACGGCAAGCTGATCTTCGTCAATTTCGATCAGGAAGCCGTGTCGCTGAAGGAATATCTGGGGCCCATCGCCGACGAGTGGAAGGAATTCCAGTTCGACAAGCTGCGCCTGGTCGACCGCTATGTGTGGGACCTCAACTGCAACTGGAAGATCGCCATGGAAGCCAACATGGAGGTCTATCACGTCAAGTCGATCCACCCGCAGACGGTGGATCCCAGCCTGGATTATCGCGGCAACGTCAACACGCTGTATGACGGCGGCCACTCCCGCATGGTGGCGCCGGGCCGGGAGGGCCGCAACCGCGCGGCCTATGTGAAGGCCAATGAGCACCTGCCGCAGATCGACACCGTGGGCGAGATCGGCCGGACCTGCACCCAGTCCTATCATGTCGAGCCCAACTGGGTGTCGCCGCTGGGGCCCATGCTGTTCCCGGTTTTGAACTTCTGGCCGGTCAACATGCGCGAGACCAAGTACGAGATCTGGTGGTTCGGCGCCGATTGGGGCGATGGCCCGGTCCCGGCCGAGTGGCGCCAGCAGATCGAGGGGTTCAACGTCGTGATCACCGAGGACACCCAGTTCGGCGACTGGATCCAGAAGTCGGTGGACAGCTACGCGTTCAAGGGCGTGCCCCTGTGCTATCAGGAAGCGCGCATCTACCACGCGCACCAGAACATGGACCATGTGATCGGCGTGAACAAGATTCCCGCCCATCTGCGCGCCGAGCCGGTGATCGGCGATGAATGGATCCACCCCAACGACACAAACGAGCGCCTTCGCCAGCATCAGGCGATGGCGGCCGAGTAAGTCGCCGGGTTAAGCTTCGGACGGGCGGCGGAGCGATCCGCCGCCCGTACTCATGTCTGAACGGGGAGAAAAAACCATGAGCCTGATCCGCTATCCGATCCAGCAATATGCCTATGTGGTCGACGACATCGAAGCGGCGTGCATGCGCTGGGTCGATCTGGTCGGTGCCGGGCCGTTCTTCCTGATGCCGCACCACAAGTCGCGCGACACCGTCTATCGCGGCAAGCCTTGCGACGTGGACGTGTCCTACGCCTTCGGCCAGGCGGGGCCGGCGCACATCCAACTGATCCAGGTCCATAACGACGAGCCGTCCTGCTACGGCGACATGTACAAGAAGGGCGAGCAGGGCTTCCACCACTTCGCCATCCTCGTTCCCGATATCGACGAGGAGAAGCGGCGCTTCGAGAAGGCCGGTTGCGAAACGGTGACCGAGCTGTTCTCGTCGGCGCGCGTCGCCTACATGGATGCCCGGCACCTGTTCGGCTGCTTCGTCGAGCTCTACCAGGACAACCCGCAGGTCCGCGGTTCATTCCAGGAATGGAAAGACCTGCACGATGCCTGGGACGGCAAGACCGACCCGATCCGCGTCCGCCACTGGACCCCGCCAACGGAGTAGCAGCCGCTACACCACCGGCGCGATCAGGCCGGCGGCAAGGTTAAGGCTTTTTTCCGTCGCCGCATCCCGGCACTATCTCGACCACGTAGCAAACTCGAGACGGGGGATCGATGACTGAAGCCAGGCGCGGGCCGCTCGACGGCATCCGGGTTATCGACATGTCGACCGTGCTGCTCGGTCCCTATGCGGGACAGATCATGGGCGATCTGGGCGCCGACGTGATCCGGGTCGAATCGCCGAAGGCCGACATGACACGCTGGGCGGGACCATCGGCTCATCCCGGCTTCTCGCCCATCTTCATGAACTGCAACCGCAACAAGCGGTCGCTGTGCCTCGACCTGAAGAAGGACGGGGCAAAGGAGGCGCTGGTCGAACTGGTCAGGACCGCAGACGTGTTCCTTCACAACGTCCGGCTGGAGGCCATCGAGCGCCTCGGCCTGGGCTATGAGGCGGTCCGTGCCATCCGGCCTGACATCGTCTATGTCCACTGCGTCGGCTATGGCAGCGAGGGCGCCTATGCGGGGCGTCCGGCCTATGACGACCTGGTTCAGGCGGCGTCCAGCGCGGTCAGCCTCAACCGCCTGATCGATCCGGACGAGGAGCCGCGCTACATCGCCACGCTCGCCGCCGACAAGACCACCGGACTGCATGCCGCCTACGCGACGTTTGCCGCCCTGTTCCACCGGGAACGGACGGGCGAGGGCCAGTTCGTCGAGGTGCCCATGCTGGAAAGCTTCGCATCGTTCCTGATGATCGAGCACATGAGCGGCCACACCTGGGAGCCGCCGCAGGGCGACTACGGCTACCACCGCATCATCAACATCAACCGCAAGCCGTACCGGACGAAGGACGGCTATATCTGTATCATGCCCTATTCGACCGACCAGTGGCGCCAGGCGCTGCGCATGGGCGGCATCCCGATCACCGATGACGACCCGCGGCTGCAGACCATGGGCGGCCTCGCCCGGCATTTCCGCGAGCTCTACGGCCTGCTGTGCGAGGTCACGGTGACCCGGACCAGCGACGAGTGGATGACCCTGCTGACCGATCATGACATCCCGGTGATGCGGGTGAACCGGGTCGAGGATCTGAAGACCGAGGAGCACCTGTCGAGCGTCGACTTCTTCGAGCAGCGCACGCATCCCACCGAAGGCGTGTACCGCTCCATGCGCCAGCCGGTCAAGTTCGCGCAAACGCCCGCGTCGGTCCGCCGCGACCCGCCGGGTCTGGGCGAGCATAACCGGGAGGTACTGCTGGAGGCGGGGCTGAGCGCCGAGACCGTCAGCGCGCTGGAAGCATCAGGCGCGCTGCACAGCCGGTTGCCGAAGGATTAGGAGTCCCAGACCACCCGGTTCTCGTCGACGAACATGGCGCGAGTCGCGGTGCGGTCGATGAAGTTCTCGACGGTGCGGTCGGCGGCCGCGGCGGCATCCTGCTCCTGGGCGGCGTTGTCGGCCCACCACAGCTCCTCGACGCCGTCGAAGAGCGGCTCGGTGCCCGCATAGGCCTCGCCGACGACCGGCGACTTCACCCAGCGCTGCAGCTTGTCGCCGCCGCTGAACACGGGCTTGTCGCGCGCCAGCCAGAATTCGAGGAACGCGATGTGGCTTACCTTGGGGTTCCGCTTCAGGAAGAACAGCACCTTCACCGGCCGGGCGTCCCTGGCCAGCGCGGGCCCCTCGATCATCACCTTCTCGTGGACCAGCACGCCTTCCGAGCGCACCCGCATGAAGGCCGGCTCGTCGATGAAGGCGCCGGTCATGTATTCGGGCATGGTGGTCAGGCGGCGCGCCGACTCCAGCGAGTCGAGCCATACTTCAGGGCAGCCGTCCGACGGCGGCTGGAAGCCTGGAAACGGTTTGGGCGCCCGGTGATTCTGCACGTAGCGCCGCATCACCGGCACCAGCTTCACCGCGTGGTCGGCATGCGGGCCGCGCCAGTGGGCGTGGAACTGCTCCTGGGTGATGTCGCCGCGCTTGTGCAGCATGCCGAAGCTCTTGATCATCGTCGTCGTTCCCTGTTTCCCGCGTCCTTTCGGACGCATTTCGCCGAACTGTAACAGGCACCTTCCCGCACGCAACGCGCTTTCGGCTTGGCAATCCGGAAACCTCCCGTCAATCTTGTTACCGGGGAGAAATATCGGCATGACCAAGACAGCGGACGGCGCACCCTCGACGCGGGTGCTGAGCAGGCGAAGCATCTTCTTTTATGGTCTGACCGACCTGCCGATGATGATGGCGCTCATACCGATGAGCGTCTTCCTGCCGCCCTACTACACGGGTATCGCCGGTCTTGACTTGGCGATGGTGGCGAATGTGCTGCTGATTACCAGGCTGATCGATCTGTTCATCGATCCGGTTATCGGTCGTCTCAGCGACATGAGCCGCTCGCGTTGGGGCCGCCGACGGCCATGGATGCTCGCTTCAGCGCCGGTCATGACCTTGTCGTTCTACATGCTGTTCTTGCCGCCGCCCGGTGCCACCATTTGGTATCTGGCCTTCTGGATCCAGATGATGTGGATTGGCTGGTCCATGCTCAAGATTCCTTACTACGCCTGGGCCGCTGAACTCACGCCCGACTTCCACGAACGATCAACCGTGACGGGCTGGCGCTCCATGGCCGGCGTCATCGGCCAGTTGATGGCGCAGGTGATTCCGGTGGTCGCACTATTCTTTTTCGCTTACGGCGGGACCAAGGAGGTGCTGAACATGGTGGGCATTGTGGTGGTCGTCCTTTTGCCCCTTTGTGTCCTGCTGACGGTGACCCAGGTCGACGAGCGCCGAAACTATGTGCAGTCGGTGGTGCCCTTTGTCGCGGGGCTCAAGCTGATGTGGGCCAACCAGCCGTTCCGCCAACTCGTAGCGGCGTTCCTGCTCAGCTTCATCGCCCTCGGCCTCGTGACCACACTGTTTCTCTACTACGTCGTGCATGTCACCGGCGAGCCGAAGCGCGGCGTCTACCTGTTGATGCTGTTCTATGTCTTCAACCTGATTGCCGTGCCGTTCTGGGTTGCCCTATCCCGGCGGATCGGCAAGCACAAGGCGTGGATCGGCAGCTTCGTTCTCATCGCCGTTGTCGAGCCGCTATACATGTTGCACGGGCAGGGCGATTTCTGGTGGATGGCGCCGGTCATGTCGATCACCGGCTTTGCAGCTGGCGGCTTCGCTGCCCTGCCCAACTCCATGAAGGCCGATGTGATCGATCTCGATGCCGTCAACAGCGGCGAGGACCGGGCGGCGCTATTCGTCTCGGTCTGGTCGGTAATGGAGAAGGGCGCTTCGTCGCTGGCCGGTTATATTGCCCTGATGGGCCTTTACTTCGTTGGATTTGATCCAAAGATCACCACCAACGGCCCTCACGAGATCGAGGGGCTGAAGATGCTGTTCGCGCTGGCGCCGCCGCTGTTTTTTCTCGCCGCAGGGGCGGTCGTGTGGCGCTATCCGCTCGACGAGCGCAATCACGCCAAGGTTAGGGCCGAGCTGGCCGAGCGGCGTGCCGCGACGCCCGCCCTGGCCGAATAGCTCAGGGCACGATGCCTTCCATCGAGGTGACCGTGTTGTCGACGATCATCTCGGCGCCGTTGGTGTATTTGCTTTCGTCGGACGCCAGGTAGAGCACCATGTAGCCGATGTCGTCGGGCTGGCCCGGCGTGGTGCCGCGCACCGACGGCTTGTTGCGCGGGTCCCTGGCGATGGCTTCGGCGACCTGCTTGCCGACGGCCTGGGTCATCGGCGTGACGATGCCGCCCGGATGCACCGAGTTGACCCGGATCTTGTCGCCGTTCTGGGCGCAGTGGACGGCGGCCGCCTTGCTCATCAGCCGGATTGCGCCCTTGGCCGCGGCGTAGGCGAATACATAGGGCACGCCGACGATGCCGGCGATCGAGGACATGTTGATGATCGAGCACGGCTCGCCGCTCTCGCGCATCAGCGGGATGGCGTGCTTCATGCCGTAGAACGTCGCGTCGGTGCTGACCGCGTTGACCGCGCGCCACTGTTCCTCGGTGCAGGTCTCCACGGTCCCCGGGATGACGATGCCGGCGTTGTTCACCAGCACGTTCAGCTTGCCGTATTTGTCCTTCACATGGGCCAGGAAGGTGAGCCAGTTGGCCTCCTTCGTGACGTCCAGGTGGTAATATTCGGCGCCGATCTCGGCGGCCAGCGCCTGGCCCCTCTCATCGGCGATATCGGCGATGATCACCTTGCCGCCCTCGCGCGCCAGCAGCCGGCTGTCCGACTCGCCCAGCCCCATCGCGCCGCCGGTAACGACGCAGACCTTGCCCTCGACCCGTCCTGCCATGTGTTCTCCTATGCTCCCGGATTCCGCGGATCCCAGAGCCGCGTTTCATAGTCACTTTCGTATGCCTTGCCGCGCGGATAGCTGATCAACTCCATCTGGAAATCCCAGGGCGTCAGGAAATAGCACGACCGCGCGCCCGCCTCGGGGCCGCTGGCGATCTCTGGACCCGGATCGCCGCCCTTCATCACCCGCACGCCATGGGCCTTCAGGTGCTCGACGGCGGCGTCGATGTCGTCCACATAGATGGCGATGTGGTGCCCGCCCCAGTCGGTGTTCCTGGGCATCTGCCGCTTCTGGTCGGGCGAGGCGTACTCGAACAGCTCGATGTTCAGGCCGGCGCCGCCGCACAGCTGCTGCACCCGCCGGATCTCGGCGTCCGGGTGCACGTTCAGCGTGCTCTCCATCCAGTCGCCCTTGTAGGGACCGTGCCGGTAGAACGGCTCGAAGCCCATCACGTTGACGAAGAAATCGTAGGCCTGGTCGAAGTCCGGCACGGTCAGGCCGATATGCTCGACGCCGCGCAGTCCTGGCATGCCTTTGCGTTCGCTCATGGTCATCTCCCCGATGAGCCGCCATTCAAGCCCGGACGGGCGGTGTTTGGCAATGCGGAAGATGTCCGGCGGTGATCCTTGCCGCGCTCATTTATCCTTCGGAGCATTCGCGAGCAACGCGAAGCGACCCAGCCGAGCCGTTGACGGCTATGCGGCGGCTTGAAGAACACAATGGGTCATCTCGGCTGCTTCCTTGTGCTCTCCTATGTGTGGTCCCAATTCTCGGTACGCAGTGGATCGGGGACCCGCGAGAACGCCTTGTCGTTCGTGACCAATATGGCATCAGCGGCGATCGCCTGGGCGGCGATCATCATGTCGAGCGGTGCAAGCGGGACGCCCTTGGCCTCGCATGCTGCGCGGAGGTCGGCGTAGGTCTGCGTGACCTCATGATCCCAAGGCAGGATGTCGACCCGAAGCAGGAATTGGCGGACGCGCTCGGTCAGCAGGGCCGGATAGTTTCGTCGGGCGAGGCCATAGAGCAGTTCGCCTTCTGTCACCGCCGAGATAGCGATCTCCTCGACAGGAATCGACGCCAGCCGCTGGCTGATCTGTGGCCTGTCTCCGCGAATGACGTGACTAGCGATATTGGTATCGAGCAGATAGCCGTTCATTCCTTCCAGCCCTCGAACGGATCGCGGTCCTGGGCCGTCTGATCGCGATCGGCTGGTCCCATGTAGTCGTCAGGCACGCCAGCCTTGTCGTAGAGCGCGAACAGGCCGTCCCATGAATCGGGCTTGCTGGAGAGGATCACGTCGCCTGTCTTGGGATCGCGGCGTACGAAAACCTCATCTCCCTCGAAGCGGAATTCCATGGGGAGCCTCACAGCTTGGCTACGGCCGGTCATGAAGAGCTTGGCGGTTCGATGTCTCATGATAGCCTCCTGGTAACTATCACGATATATATCATGCATTCGCGATAGCTATCAAGATCAGTATCGGCGGCGCACTGGCTACCGGACCTCGGTCACCGCCTCATGGCCCAGCTCGACCAGCCGCAACGTACCGCCGTCGTTCTCCACGATGGTGATCGAGCAATTGTCCGGCCGGAACGCCACGATCCGGTCGTCGCCCAGCAGATGGCCGGCGACGACGTTGATGGCGATGAAGTGCGATGTGAACACCGTGTCCTCGCGTGCCTCCCTGACCGCGTCGATCACACCCTGGCGCCAGGCCTGCAGGTCATGCCCCCCGGCGCTCTGGGCGACCGGATCGCTCCACGTGCCCGCCATCACGCCCGACAGCCATTCCCTGCGCGCCTCCAGATCCTCGCTCGGCGAGGGGATTTCGGAAATCCGCGGCTCGATGCGCGCGGCGCCCTTCCACTGGGCGGCGAAGGGCTTCGCGGTCTCCTGCGTCCGCCGCATGGGACTGGAGACGATGGGTAGCGGCCCCAGCTGCTCCAGCTTGTCGGCGGCCTCGCTGGCCTGCTCCCAGCCGAGCTCGCTCAGGCCCGGGTCCATGTCCTGGTCCCAGCCGCCGGTGGCCTGTCCGTGACGGATCAGATAGAGGCGGATCGGCTTGCTCATGGAGTTATCCCTGGAAGAAGGCGGCGTCCGCGAAGGCGAACAACTCGCTGTTGAAACGCTCCGCCGCCTCGAGGAACGGCGCGTGGCCGATGCCTTCATAGACCGAAAGCCGGGCCTGCGGGAAGGTATCGGCGATGTGCCGGCCGGCGGCCAGCGGCATCAGCAGGTCCGCGTCGCCGTGGGGCACCAGCACGGGAATGTGCGCCTCGCGGGCCAACGGCGTATTGTCGGCGGCCCGGTGCAGGATGTTGAATCGTGCGGCCGGCGGCACGACCGCCGCATAGCCCAGGCACTCGTAGTACAGCGAATCCGGCAACGGCTCGTGGCTCAGGTTGCGGGCGAAGGCTTCCAGCGCCGGGATGTTCTTCTCCGGCTTGCTCGACACCAGCTTCGGGAAGATCGCGGCCACCTCGGGCGCCAGGATGCGCAGCGACTCCTCGCCGCCCAGCCACAGGCTGGTGCCGATCATGACCAGGCCGAACAGCCGGTCGGTCCCGTACTTGCGCAGATAGTCCGAGATCACGTAGCCGCCATAGGACCAGCCGGCGAGTACGGCCTTCTCGATGCCGAGTTCGTCGAGGACGACGGCGACATCGTCGGCCCAGCGCTGCGACTCCAAATAGGCTTCCGGCGCCTCGGGCTTGTCCGAGCGGCCGTGGCCGCGCAGGTCGACGGCGATCAGCCGGAACGCCGCGCAGAGGTCCGCGTCGGCGAACTGGCGCTGCCAGGACAGGCTGTTCTGCAGGAAGCCGTGGATCAGCACGATGACGGGCAGGTGGCCGCCTGAATCCCGGTAGAACAGGCGGGTGCCGTCCTCGCTGGTGACCGTTCCCGTTTTCATCTGCTGGCATCTCCCCTCAGGCCATTTGTATGGCGCGGCGGCGGACCCGTCCACCATGTTGCGTCCGATACCCTGCCACCCCATAATCCCTCTCCGCGGGTGGGAGGAGAAGTTCATGGCAAAGCTTGTGGCGACAGGGCCCAACGCCGACCAGATCGAATTCTGGAACGGCGAGGGCGGCGAGAAATTCGTCCGCTACCAGAATGCGCTCGACCTCATGCTGAAGCCGTTCGGGGACGAGGCCATGCGCCGCGCGGACGTCAAGGCCGGCGAGGCGGTGCTCGACATTGGCTGCGGCTGCGGCGATACGTCCATCGACCTGGCCATGGCGGTCGGTGTCACCGGCGAGGTCGTCGGCGTCGACATTTCCGAGCCCATGCTGGCGCGCGCCGAATATATGGCCGGCCAGACCGAGTTGACCAACGTGTTCTTCGAGCTGGCCGACGTGGAAGCCGGCCCCCTGCACCGCGACAGCTTCGACCTGGCGTTCTCGCGGTTCGGCGTGATGTTCTTCCGCAATCCGGTGACCGCGTTCAGCAACGTCCACGCGGCGCTGCGCAAGGGCGGCAGGCTGTCCTTCGCCTGCTGGCAGGCTCTGCCGCGCAACCAGTGGGTCTCGATCCAGCTGCAAGCCGTGTTGCCACTGGTGCCGCCGCCGCCCATGGGCCCGGAGGATCCCGGTCCGTTCTCGTTCGCCGACCGGGAGCGGCTGCGCGGCATCCTGTCGCAGGCGGGCTTCACCGACATCGCCATCGAGCCCTTCGATACCGAGGTGGCGCTGGGCGGCATGCTGGTGCTCGACGACGCCGTCGACTTCAGCCTGGAGATCGGCCCGGCGACGGCCTTGCTCAAGGGTGCTTCGGACGATGTTCGCGCCCAGGCGCGCGACGCGGTGCGCGCGGCGCTCCAGACCCATCAGACCAAGCGCGGCGTGATGCTGGCGGCCGGCGCCTGGATCGTCACCGCGACGAAGGGCTGATCCCGGGAAAGTTGCGGTTACTGGGGCGCTGCCGGTGGCTTGGCTGTAGCCGTGGTACCCGGCGCAGGCGTCTGCTTCGCGGTTGTTCCCGGCGCCGCGGATGGGCCCGGCGCCGCGTCGGCCGCGGGGGCGGGCGGTTCGATCACCGGCGGCGGATTCTCCGGCACGTCGAAGCCGGGCACCAGTTCGTGCAGTGTCGTTGGCGGCGTGTCGCGCTGGCCGGAGAATCGCGTGGTGGTGTGCGGCGCCAGGGCTCGTACCGGCGCGGCGAACGTCCAGCGATCAATGGGCTTGCCGTCCTTGTCCAGCATGTTGAAGGCCAGCGGCGGCACCGCCTGCTCGTGGTCGGCGGGATTGACGATCAGGCCCTTGACCAGCAGCCGCCGGATGCTGTCGATCTCCTCGATGGAGGATTCCACCTCCTCGAAGGTCAGGGTCAGCGGCTGCGGCGCCACCACGGCGGGCGCGGGCGCGGCGGCACCGGGCGCCACAGCCGGCGGCTTCGGCGCTGGCGTCGAGACGAGCTGGATGCCGGTCAGCTCCTGCACTTCCTGCTTGAAGACGACCAGCGCACCGATCGCCAGGATCACCAGCACGATAAGGGCGATGGCCCATTTGCGGCCCGAGCCCGACGGCTCCTCATCGGCAGACGACTGGCGGTGGAACTGGGCGAAGTTGTCGGGCGGCAGGGTGCTGGCCACCGCGGCGGCCTCCGCAGGCGCGACCGTGCCGGCGGCCTCGATCGGCGCCTGGATGGCGTCCTCGACCGGATCGGCGGGTGTGATCGGCGGCACCGGCTCGGCAGGCGCCGCGGGCGACCACGCGGGTGCGGGCGGCACCGGCATCTGTTCCTCGGTGGTCAGCACAAGCGGTTCCGGTTCCTCGGGAGCCTGGTGCCAGACGGTGCCGCATTTCGCGCATCGGACCTTCTGGCCGCCCGGCTTGATCTTGTCCTGAGGCAGCGAATAGCGCGTCGAACAGTTGGGGCACGTGATGATCATGGGAGGCGTTGCGACCTGACGAACGGTTGTATAGTGAGAGACAGGTAAGGCTCGCCGGCGTCCCGAATAGCGCTGGGTGTTTCGGCGTAAGCTGTTCCACCCCCGTCTACTTTGCTGAGACAGTCCAAAGCCGATACGTTAGGGTGTCATGCATGATCCGCTTTGACAACGTTGGAATGCGCTATGGTTCGGGCGACGAGGTTCTGCGCGACGTCAGCTTCGAACTCCTGCGCGGCTCGTTCCACTTCCTGACCGGCCGCAGCGGCGCCGGCAAATCGTCGCTGCTCAAGCTGATGTACCTGTCGGAGCGGCCGTCGCGCGGGCTGATCTCCATGATGGGCGTCGATATCGTCACCGCCAAGCGCAAGGCGCTGCCGCGCCTGCGCCGCAACATCGGCGTGGTGTTCCAGGATTACCGGCTGCTCGACCACCTGTCGGCCTACGACAACGTGGCGCTGCCGCTGCGCATCGGCGGCGCGACGAGGGCCGAGGTGCGCGACTATGTCGAGGAGTTGCTGGTCTGGGTCGGTCTCAAGGACCGCATGAAGTCGCTGCCGTCGACCCTGTCGGGCGGCGAGAAGCAGCGCGTCGCCATCGCCCGTGCCGTGATCAACCGGCCCACCGTGCTGCTCGCCGACGAGCCCACCGGCAACGTGGACGACGAGATGGCCGCGCGCCTGCTGCGGCTGTTCATCGAACTGAACCGGCTGGGCACCACCACGGTGATCGCCACCCACGATATGGGGTTGGTCGACAGCATCGAGGTGCCGAGACTTCATCTGGAGGCCGGAAAGCTGGTACAACTGCCGCCGGGCATCGACCCGCCGAACGATCTGCCGAATGCGCTGCGACTGCCCGAGGCGTTCCCTCAGGCGGTCGGCCTCGCCCGCGACTGAACCGCCGACACGACCGACACAATGCTGCGACAGATACGCTTCCTGCCATCAGAGAACATCCACGGGCGTCTGCTGCCGTGGGTGATCGCCGTCATGGTGTTCCTCGCCGGGCTCGCCATGCTCATTGCGCTCGGCCTGCAGATGACCGCGCGTACCTGGCATCAGGGACTGGCGCAGAGCCTGACCGTGCAGGTGATCAACGCCGACAAGGCGGCGCGCGACCGGGAAGTGGCCGCGGCGCTGGCCGAGCTGCACAAAACCCCGGGTATCGCCGCGGCGGCCGAGGAGACCAGCGATCAGGTCGTCGCCCTGCTGGAGCCTTGGCTGGGCAAGGGGAATGTGGGACCCGACCTGCCGATCCCGGCGCTGATCGACGTGAAGCTGGCCGATGGCCCGCCGGTCGACGTGACCGCACTGGGCGCGGCGCTTGCCAAGGTCGCGCCCAGCGCCCGGGTCGACGCGCATGAACGCTGGCTCGCCGACCTGCTGGTGCTGATGCGCATTGTGCAATGGATCGGCGGCGTGATCGTCGGCCTCGTCGGGCTGGCCACGGTTGCCATCATCATCTTTGCCACCCGAGCCGGGCTGGCGACGCACCGCGAGACGGTCGAGATCGTCCACATGATGGGCGCGAAGGACAGTACCATCGCCGGCGCGTTCCAGTGGCGTTTCCTTTGGGTGGGCGTCAAGGGCGCCATCATCGGCCTGGCTGCGCTCGCCGCCGGCATAGGGGTCGTGCACGTCATCAACCAGCGGCTGGAGGGCGCATTGCTGCCCCAGCTCCTGCCGCCGCCCGAGGTGCTGGCCAGCCTGCTCGTCCTGCCCGTGGTCGCCGGCCTCCTCACCATGTTGACAGCCCGGTTCGCGGTGATGCGCGCGCTGGCCGACATGAACTGAGCATGCGCAGATTCGTCATTTTCGTCCTGTTGGTCGCCGCGGTCTGGCTGATCGGCTTCGTCGGCTTCGTCGCCAGCATCCCGGACAAGCCCCCGGTGAACCTGCGCGCGACCGACGGCATCGTCGTGCTCACCGGCAGCAGGTCGCGGCTCGACGAGGCCTTCGCGCTGCTTGCTGCCGGTCACAGCGGCCGGCTGCTGATCTCGGGCGTCAACGCCCGGACCAACGATCCTGACCTCAAGGAAGTCCTGGACCTGAGGGGCCAGACCGACGCCGAGCTGTTCGACTGTTGCATCGACGTGGGACGCCAGGCGCTGGACACGGTCGGCAACGCCCAGGAGATCGCCGCCTGGGCACGCCAGCACCGCTACCATTCGCTCCGGGTGGTGACGTCGGACTTCCACATCAGGCGGAGCCTGCTGGAGATCAGGCGCTACGCGCCCGGTCTGGTGCTGGTGCCGCACCCGGTGTTCAGCGAGCGAATCCGGCCGGGGCTGTGGTGGCGCGACGTCCGGTCGGCCCGCACCCTGTCCTACGAGTTCAACAAGCTGCTGGTCGTGTGGTTCAAGGTCAACGTCTACGACCGGTTCGCCGGGGAGCCTGCGTCATGAGCCTGCTGCGCTCGCTGGCATTCAACCTGCTGTTCTGGCTCTGGACGACGGTCGCGGTGCTGGGCATGTCGCCGATGTTGCTGGGGCCGCCGAGCTGGTCGTCGAGGGCGCAATTCATCTGGGCGGCCGGCACGGAGCTTCTGGCCCGCTACATTCTCGGCATTCGCTTCCGGGTGCGCGGGCGCGAGAACATCCCTGACGGTGCGGTCATCGTCGCCTGCAAGCACCATTCGGCCTATGAGACCATCGTCATGAGCCTGATGCTGCGCAACCCGGCGGTGGTGATGAAGCGCGAGTTGCTCTCCATCCCGATCTACGGCTGGTACAGCCTGCGCATGGGCATGATCCCCGTCGACCGGTCGGCTTCGTCCCTGGCCATGCGCCAGATGCTGCGCGCCGCCGAGCGGGCGGCCGCGGAGAACCGGGCGATCGTGATCTTTCCCGAGGGCACGCGCACCGCGCCGGGCGCCGCGCCCCATTACCTGCCGGGCGTGGCCGGCCTGTATCGCCACCTGAACCTGCCGGTGGTGCCCGTGGCGCTCGATTCCGGCCTGCTGTGGGGCCGGAACGCCTTCACCAAGCGTCCGGGCACGGTGACGTTTCAGTACCTGCCGCCGATCATGCCCGGCCTCGACCGCCGCACCTTCATCGCCGAACTGGAGGAACGCATCGAATCCGCGACGGCGGCGCTGCTGGCCGAATCCGGTTTCGGTGGATAAGTGGATGAACGATCCCGTGAATCACGGGGATAAGTCCGCAGGCCGTTGACCGCGCGAGGCTTTCGGCGGTGGCCCCGAAACATAACAGGAACGAAGGTTGCCGCGCCGGGGATTCCGGCCTATCATCCCCGGCCCAACCGATGGACCTGCAGATGAGCGCGACGGCACCGATCTCGACCCAGATCTGGGACATGAAGTACCGGCTGAAGGCCGCGGACGGCACGCCCGTCGACAAATCCGTCGACGACACCTGGCGACGCATCGCCCGCGCGCTGGCCGAGCCGGAGCCATCGGAACAGCGCGACCACTGGGAAGCCCGCTTTCACGAGGCGCTCGACGGCTTCAAATTCCTGCCCGCCGGCCGCATCGTCGCCGGCGCCGGCAGCGCGCGCGACGTCACCCTGTTCAACTGCTTCGTCATGGGTACCATCCCCGACGACATGAGCGGCATCTTCGACAATCTGCGCGAAGCCGCGCTGACCATGCAGAAGGGCGGCGGCATCGGCTACGACTTCTCCACGCTGCGGCCCAAGGGCGCGCGGGTGAAGGGCGTCGGCGCCGACGCGTCGGGCCCGCTGCCGTTCATGGATGTGTGGGACGCCATGTGCCGCACGATCATGAGCGCGGGCCACCGGCGCGGCGCCATGATGGCCACCATGCGCTGCGATCACCCGGACATCGAGGCGTTCATCGCCGCCAAGCAGGATCCCGGCCGCCTGCGGATGTTCAACATGTCGGTGCTGGTGACCGACGCATTCATCGAGGCGGTGAAGAGCGACGGCACCTGGGACCTGGTGTTCGACGGCGCCGTCCACAAGACCATGGCCGCGCGCGAGCTGTGGGACTCGATCATGCGGGCGACCTTCGCCTATGCCGAGCCTGGCGTGATCTTCATCGACCGTATTAACGCATTGAATAACCTATATTATTGCGAAACCATTTCCTCGACCAACCCCTGTGGAGAGCAGCCCCTCCCCCCCTACGGCGCGTGCCTGCTCGGGTCCATCAACCTGGCGATGCTGGTGAAGGAGCCGTTCACGGCGGATGCGACCGTGGACCTGGACGCGCTCGACGACCTGGTCACCACCGCCGTGCGGATGATGGACAACGTGGTCGACACCTCCCGCTTCCCGCTGGAGCAGCAGGCGCATGAGGCGCTGGCCAAGCGGCGTATCGGGCTTGGCGTCACCGGCCTGGCCGACGCGCTGATCATGTGCCGCACGCGCTACGGCTCGGCGGCGGCCGTCGAACTGACCGAAGTCTGGATGCGCCGTATCCAGCGGGCCGCCTATCTGGCGTCGGCGGCGCTGGCTGCCGAGAAGGGCGCGTTCCCGCTGTTCGACGCCGACAAATACCTGGCCGGCGCCACCATTTCCGCGCTCGACGAGGACGTGAAGGCGGCGATCCGCGAGCACGGCATCCGCAACGCGCTGCTCACCTCGGTCGCGCCCACGGGCACCATCTCGCTGTTCGCCGACAACGTCTCGTCGGGGCTGGAACCGGTGTTCAGCTTCACCTACACCCGCAAGGTGCTGATGCCGGACGGCTCGCGCAAGGAGGAGACGGTCTCCGACTACGCCTACCGGCAGTACATCCGCCAGTTCGGCGACAAGGCGGCGCTGCCCGACTATTTCGTCACCGCCCAGACCCTGACGCCGGACGACCATGTCCGCATGCAGGCGGCGGTGCAGAAATATGTCGACAGCTCGATCTCGAAAACCATCAACGTCCCCGAGGACATCTCGTTCGACGACTTCAAGGGCGTCTACATGCAGGCCTGGGAGCTGGGCTGCAAGGGCTGCACCACCTACCGGCCCAACGACGTCACCGGCTCGGTGCTGGAGACCACCAAGGCCGACGCCGACGAGCCGCAGCTGCCACTCGATGCGCCCAAGCCGCGCCACGCCGACGAGTACGAGGCGGGCGGCGTGGTCTACATGACGCGGCCGCTCGACCGGCCCGAGGCGCTGCCCGGCAAGACCTACAAGATCAAGTGGCCCGACAGCGACCACGCCATGTACATCACCCTCAACGATGTGATCCAGGATGGAAGGCGCCGGCCCTTCGAGATATTCATCAATTCGAAGAACATGGAGCACTACGCCTGGACCCTGGGCCTCACCCGGATGATCAGCGCCGTATTCCGGCGCGGCGGCGACGTGTCGTTCGTGGTCGAGGAGCTGAAGGCCGTGTTCGACCCGCGCGGCGGCCACTGGGTGAAGGGCCACTATGTGCCCTCGCTGCTCGCCGCCATCGGCGAGGTCATCGAGCAGCACCTGATCGATATCGGCTTCATCAAGAAGGAACAGGACTTCAGCACCAAGGCCGAGCGCATGAAGCTCGCCGTGGGTGACAATGGCGACCTGCCCAACATGCGCTCATGCCCCAAATGCGGCGCGCCCACCCTGATCCGCCAGGAAGGCTGCGACACCTGCATATCCTGCGGCCACTCGAAGTGCGGCTAGGCTGAGGGCTCACCCAGCAGCCGCCAAACCTCATGCAGCGGGCCGTCCTTGATGCCCATTTCGTCCAGGTGGGCGACGGTGCTCGCCAGGTAGTCGATGTTTATGCCGGATTCGCCGCGGGCGCCGTCGATCTGGCGGGCCTGCTCCTCCACCGACAGCTTGCCGGCATATTGCGGATGGCCGCGGTCGACCACATAGGCGCGCGCCGTCACCATGCGGCCGGGCAGGCGCACCAGATGCCGGATCGGCCGGTAGACGGCGGTCACCATCTCGCGCTCATCCAGATACGCGATGACCGCTTCGGCGTTCTCCGGCGCGACACGGTAGGCACGCCCGAGGCACGAGCCGCCCAGGTCGAGCCCCAGCACCAGGCCCGGCCGCTGCCGGGTGCCACGGTGGTGCCAGGAATAGACGCAGAACGACCGATGGAAACCGTACAGCCTGGCCGGCTCGGCCTCGAGATAGTCGAATCCGGGCCGCCACATCAGCGAGCCGTAGCCGAATACCCACAGATCGTCCTGTTCCGTCATGGTCTTCTGTTGCTCTTGCCGGGCCGCCATCCTACGTAGACGCAGAGGCAAAGGGAAAGCGCTGTCCATGATCAACCGGTATCTGGCCCTATTCGGCGGTCTGGGCATCCTGTTCGGCGTCTACACCATCTGGTGGCAGAACGAAGCCGACCGTCTGGAGACCGCGTTTCCGCAGGCGCTCGCCCGGTCGCTCCCGCCTGGAACGGCACTGCGCCAGAGGGTAGCCGCCGTCGACGGCTTCCTGTTCCGGCTCAACGTCCAGATCGTCGACGTAAAGGTCAGCTGGGGCGGCGACTGGGTATCGACACCGTCGCTGACCGGCATCTTCCAGCCGTTCACCGGCGACCACCTGATGCTCCACGGGGACGCACCGTTCGCCTTCAGTATCGAGGGCGCCACCGGCACCCTGAGCGCCGAGCGCGCACTGGGCAGCCTCGTCGGCTACGAGGGCGGCCAGTACCAGCTCGACGTCGATATGATGAACGTTGCGCTGGAGCAGCCGGCGGTCGCCCGGCTGAGGGCGTCGCGGCTCGGGCTTCACATCCGCCGCGAGGAAGTCGGGCCACCGGCCAAATACGCCTTCGCGGTCTCGGCCAAGGGCATCACGCCCAAGGAAGCAGCCACCGGGCGTCTCGCCGCCTATCTGACCCAGTTCGGCCAGGTGCAGAAGGACGGCACGGTCAACCTGGACGTGGACGAGAAGGACAACGTCGCCCATGCCGCGGGCCGGACCCTCACGCCTGACGCCACGGAAGCGCTGAAGCGGGAATTCTAGGGTCACCGGGCACAGTCGCCGGCTAAAGACCGCCGCGCGCACGGTTGAGCTGGGCGGCGATCTCCTCGCCCGACTCCTCGTCTTCGTCCTCGTCCGGATAGGTGGCGAGCGGCTCGTAGATGGCGCCCGAATGGGCCAGGTGGCTGCGGAACAGGGTGAAGCGCTCCACCGTCCAGGGCGCCGACCAGAGCTGGTCGTGGGCGGCGAGGAAGCGGTCGACCCGGCCGCCCGGACCCTTGAAACGGGCCAGCGTCACATGCGGCGTGAACTTGCGCTGCTCGGCCGGCAGGCCGATGCGCACCATGGCGGTCTCGATCTTCTGGGCCAGGTGCGCGAGCGGCGCTTCCGGGCCGACGCCGGCCCACAGCATGCGCGGCTTGCGGATGTCGCCGAACAGGCCCGCGCCTTGCAGCGACACCTGGAACGGCGTGAACGTCACCGCGCGCAGGGCGCTGTCGATATCCTCGGCCCGGGCCTCGTCGACCTCGCCGATGAACCGCAACGTCATGTGGAGCTGTTGGTCCGTCTGCCAGCGCGCGCCGTTGACGCCGCCCATCAGGCCGGTCAGGCGTGCCCGGATTTCCGGTGGCAGTTGCAGGGCGACGAACAAGCGCAGCATGGCATCTACCGTAAAGGATCGGCATGCCGGCCCGGCATGCGATTAGCGAATCTCTTCGATGCCGCCATTACTCGGCGCTGGTCACTTCCCGCCGGGCCGCTTCTCCAGCAGACTATGAACCATCGGCACGATCCCTGTCACGATCACATCGATGCCTTTGGCGGTCGGGTGAAGACCGTCCGGAAGGCTCAACTCCTTCCTGCCGGCCACGCCTTCGAGAAAGAACGGGTAGAGCGGCGCGCCGTATTTTTTCGACAGTGCCGGATAGATGGCGTCGAACTGCCTGACATAGGCCGCGCCCATGTTGGGCGCCGCCCTCATGCCGGCGATCAGCACCTTCACCCCGCCCTTTCTGAAGCGGTCCATGATCGCGGTCAGCGCCCTGGTGGTCACCGCCGGATCGATCCCCCGCAGCATGTCGTTGGCGCCCAGCTCGACGATCACCAGGTCGGGCTTTCCTGGCACGGCGGCCAGCGCCCAGTCCAGCCGGCTCATTCCCGCGCTCGCCGTGTCGCCGGAGACGCCGGCGTTGTGCACCTTCACCTTCAGGCCCTTCGCCTTCAGCGCCGTCTCCAGCTTCGCCGCGAACGACTGGCCCGGTTCGAGGCCGTAGCCGGCCGTCAGGCTGTCGCCCAGCGCCACGACCTGCAGCGTGCCGTCCGGCGTGGCCGCGCGGGCGGCGAGGGGAACGCCCAGCACCAGCAATACCGCGCAAAGTTTGACAACATGCCCCAGCAGCCCATATCGGTGACTCGTGTCCGGCTGCATGCGTGCCCCTATGATCCGTCTCGACGACATTCACCTAACACTTAATAGCCGCGCCGGACCCGTCAACATCCTGCGTGGAATCGACCTGGGCATCGCCCGCGGCGAGGCGGCCGGCATGGTTGGTCCGTCGGGATCGGGCAAGTCGACGCTGATGAGCGTGATGGCCGGTCTGGAAAAGCCCAGCAGCGGCCGCGTCGCCATCGACGGCCAGGACATCACCGGCATGGACGAGGACGCGCTGGCGCGCTTCCGCCGCGGCCGCATCGGCATCGTCTTCCAGTCGTTCCACCTGATCCCGACCATGACGGCGCTGGAGAACGTGGCGGTGCCGCTCGAGCTGATGGGCGACAGGCACGCCTTCGACCGCGCCGCCGAGGAGCTGAAGGTCGTCGGCCTGGGCGCGCGCACCGAGCACTATCCCGGCCAGCTGTCCGGCGGCGAGCAGCAGCGGGTGGCGCTGGCACGGGCGCTCGCGCCCCAGCCGGGCCTGCTGCTGGCGGACGAGCCGACCGGCAATCTGGACGCCGGCACCGGCGCCGCGATCATCGAGCTGATGTTCGCGCTGCAGGCCGAGCGCGGCACCACCCTGGTGCTGATCACCCACGACGCGGGGCTGGCCGCACGCTGCGACCGGCAGATCAGGCTGCGCGATGGCCGTATCGACGCGGAGCCGCATATCGTGCGCGCCGGAGCCGCGTCCTGATGCCGCTCGCCCTGCGCCTCGCGCTGCGCGAATTGCGGGGCGGCCTGCGGGGCTTCGGCATCTTCCTGCTGTGCATCGTGCTGGGCGTGGCGGCCATCGCCGCGGTCGGCGGCGTGCGCGGCGCGGTGCTCGAAGGCATCGGCGAACATGGCCGTCCGCTGCTCGGCGGCGACATCGAGCTGCGCATGACCAGCGAGCCGATGCCGAAGGACGCGCTCGATTACATTTCCGGACGCTATCCGGTCAGCCGTACGGCGACGCTGCGCTCCATGGCCGCCGCCGATCTGGACCGGCGCTCGACCATCGAGCTCAAGGCGGTCGACGGCGCCTATCCGCTCTATGGCGCGGCCGTGCTGTCGCCGGCCATGGCGCTGGCCGACGCGCTCGCGTTCCGCGACGGGCATTGGGGCGTCACCGTCGAGCAGGCGGTGCTCGACAAGACCCAGACGAAGATCGGGGATCTGCTGCGGATCGGCGCGATCGACTACCGCATCCGCGCCGTCACCGTCACCGAGCCCGACAAGGCGGGCGACGGATTCACCCTGGGCGCCCGCGCCCTTGTCGCGGACGCCAGCCTGAAGGACTCGGGGCTGATCCAGCAGGGCAGCATCGTCCGCTACCAGTACCGCCTGAGACTCCCGCCGGGCGCCGACCTGGAAGCGGCCAAGCAGGACCTGAACGACCGCTTCCCCGACGCCGGCTGGCGCATGCGCGACCGGTCGAACGGCGCCGACAGCATCAAGCGGTTCCTCGAGCGTCTGGGCGTGTTCCTGTCGCTGTCCGGCCTGACCGCGCTGCTGGTCGGCGGTGTCGGCGTCGCCAACGCCACCGCCGGCTACCTCGCCACCAAGCGCGAGGCGGTGGCCACGCTCAAGAGCCTGGGCGCTGGCGGCGGCCTGGTGTTCCGGATCTATCTCTGGCAGGTGATGCTGCTGGCACTGGTCGGCGTCGCCGTCGGCCTGGTTCTCGGCGCGGCGATCCCGTTCGTGGCCATCGCCTACCTGCAGGACATGCTGCCCGTACCCGCGCGGCCCGGCATCTACCCGCAGCCGCTGCTGCTGGCCGCCGCGTACGGCCTGCTGACCGTGCTGGCGTTCGCTTCCTGGCCGCTCGGCAAGGCGCGCGACGTGCCCGCCGCCGGCCTGTTCCGGCAGATCGTCGCGCCGGTGTCGGGCCGGCCGCGCTGGCGCTATGTCGCGCTGACCGGCGGCGCGCTCGCGGCGCTGGCCGCGCTGGCGGTGCTGTTCTCCGACGAACGGCGGTTCACCGGCTGGTTCCTGCTGGGCTCGGCGGTCGCCTTCCTGGTGCTGTGGCTCGCGGGGCTGGGCCTGATGCGGGTCGCCGCGCACCTGCCGCGTCCGTCCAGCACCGCCTGGCGCATGGCGCTGGCCAATCTGCACCGGCCGGGCGCCGCGACGCCCAACGTGGTGCTGTCGCTGGGGCTGGGCCTGACCCTGCTGGTCACCGTTGCCCAGATCACCGCCAACCTGTCGGCGCAGATCAAGGACGGCGTTCCCGCCGACGCGCCGTCCTACTATTTCATCGACATCCAGCCGGACCAGATCGACGGCTTCGAGACCCTGGTGCGCGGCCTTCCCGGCGTAGCGGCGGTCGACCGGGCGCCCATGCTGCGCGCCTCGATCACCGAGGTGAACGGCGTCCGCGCCGAGGACGTCAAGGTCGCGGACGACGCCAAGTGGGCGCTGCAGGGCGACAGGGGTCTGACCTATGCCGCCGAACTGCCGGAGAACAACACCATCGTTGCCGGCAAATGGTGGCCGGCAGGCTATGCCGGTCCACCCCTGATCTCGTTCGACGCCAAATTGGCCCAGGGCATGAACCTGACCGTGGGCGACACCCTCGGCTTCAACATCATGGGCCGGCCGATCACCGCCACCATCGCCAATCTGCGCGAGATCGACTGGTCGGGCATGGGCATGAATTTCTCGGTGATCTTCGCGCCGGGCACGCTCGAGCATGCGCCGCACGCCCACCTCGCCACCGTCCGGGTCGACCAGGCCCACGAGTCGGGTGTCGACAGGGCCGTCGCGCGCGACTATCCCAACGTCACCTCGGTGCGGGTCCGCGACATCCTCGCGACCGTCAACGTGCTGCTGAAGCAGATCAACCAGGCGGTCTCGGCCGCCGCGTCGGCGGCGCTGATCGCCGGTGTCGTCGTGCTGGCGGGCGCCATGGCCGCCGGCTACAGCGAACGGGTGCGCGACGCGGTCATCCTCAAGGTGCTGGGCGCGCGCCGCGCCGACATCGCCCGCGTCTACCTGATCGAATACGCGCTGATGGGCCTGATCACCGCGCTGATAGCCATGGCGCTCGGCACCCTGGCCGCATGGCTGGTGATCACCCGAATCATGGAGGCCCAGTGGAGCCTGCACCCCGAAATCCTCGTGGCGACGGCCGCCGCGGGGCTGGTGGTGACGGTGGCGTTCGGCTTCCTGGGCACCTGGCGCGCCCTCGGAGAGCGGCCGGCGCCGCACCTGCGCGTAGATTAACAGAAGTTTTCCATATGCTTTCTCTTGAAACCTGAGGCCGGCCCCTCGATATTAGGGGCGATTGGTTAGAGCCTTTGTGCGTGTGGCTCGTTTTCAGCAAGGAGTCTGTCAGCAATGGCACAAGACTACAGAGCGCCTTACAGCGTGGGCACGGGGACTGCCGCGGAGATTGATCGCGGCCTCCGCGCACACATGCTGCATGTCTACAACTACATGGCATCGGGCGTGCTGCTTACCGGCATCGTCGCCCTGCTGGTATCCAACATGGCCGTCACCGACGCCGGCCAGCTCACCAGTTTCGGCCAGGCGATCTACCTGTCGCCGCTGAAGTGGGCGGTGATCCTCTCGCCGCTCGCGCTGGTGATGGTGATGAGCTTCGGCCTGAACAAGCTCAGCCTCTTCGCCCTCCAGGCGACGTTCTGGGTCTATGCCGGCCTGATGGGTCTCTCGCTCAGCAGCATCTTCCTGATGTACACGGGTGAGAGCATCGCCAAGGTGTTCTTCATCTCGGCGGGCATGTTCGGCGGCCTCAGCCTGTTCGGCTACACGACCAAGAAGGATCTGGGTCCGGTCGGCAAGTTCATGTTCATGGGCCTGATCGGCATCCTGATCGCCAGCGTCGTGAACATCTTCATGGCCTCGTCCATGATGTCGTTCGTGATCTCGGTGATCGGCGTCGTCGTGTTCGCCGGCCTGACCGCCTATGACACCCAGAAGATCAAGGAACTCTACTACGCGGGCTATGGCGAGGAGCAGACCGCCAAGCTCTCGCTGATGGGCGCCTTGAGCCTGTACCTGGACTTCATCAACCTGTTCATGATGCTGCTGCGCCTGTTCGGCAACTCGCGCAACTAGGACGCAGGTCCATCGATACACGGAACGCCCGGCCCAGCGCCGGGCGTTTTCGTTTGATCGGAACGAGGAGCCGCGTCAGTCGACGACGTTGAGCCGCTTGCGCTCGAAGAAGCGCAGCACCGTTTCCAGGTCCTGGCCGCGCTTCAGGATCTGGTTGCCTGGCGCTAGGATAGCGAAGGCGCCCTGGCGCTTGGCCCATTTGGGGCATTTGACGATGCGGTAGAGCGGCATCTCGCTGGCCCGGCGGAACACCGAGAACACGGCGCGCTCGGCGCCGTCGGCCATGGCGTAATCCCGCCATTCGCCATCGGCGACCATTTGCCCGTAAACCCGCAGGATCTGATCGAGCTCGCGCCGGTTGAAGAAGATGCTAGGCGGTGTCGCGCGGTATTCCGCGAGGCTGGTCACGTTTTGCATAGTCCAATTAAACCGTCACGTTCACAGGAATGTAAACATCAAATCTGCCGTCCGGCCGCCTCTGAAAAGCGACCAAATGACCTCGCGTTCGCCGGAACCGGAACCCAATCGCGCCACAATCCGCGGCGACTATCCGATTGTTGGCCTCGTCGCCCGGTCGTGTTAGTCGGATCTGTAGCCCCCAAGCCCATTCCGACTGAGACGGCCGGGCATTCTTATGCCCGCGGCAGCCATCAACCCCAGAGTTCCACGGATCGTCCTGATCGCCGGAAGGCAGTTCCCTGTATGAAGCTGCGCCTGAATCGCGCACAGATTAATAATAATTATTAGTATTTATGAGAGTAATTATTACAACAATAATCGATAGAGTATTGTGAGAAATATTTCGGTAACCTTCCAATAAATACTGGCGATCATGCATTTTTATTCGTTGAATCAGCCAATCAACCTCACTAATTTCTGACAGGCCAAAAATTGTTCCTACGGTCAATAAGAGGGCGGAGAACCATGGGTGTCAGGCGGGGTATTTGCTACGCGGCAGCGGTGCTGCCTGTAGCGGCAGTGGTCTACATTATCGCTGCCGGCGGTCCGGTACGGGCATTGCCAAGTTTTTCGCGGCAGACCGGCGAAGATTGCGCCGCCTGCCATGTGGGTAGTTTCGGCCCGCAGCTGACGCCGCATGGTCGGCGATTCAAGCTGGGCGGGTATACGGATGGCGACGGCAAGTTTCACGTGCCGCTCAGCGCCATGGCGGTCGGATCCTGGACCCATACGGCCGAAGACCAGGCCGGCGGGGCCGGACCGCATGCCGGTCCCAACAACAATGCGGCGGTGGACGAGGTATCGGCTTTCCTCGCCGGCAAGATCGCCGGTCCCGTCGGTGCCTTCGTCCAGGTGACCTATGACGGCAACGAGCACCATGTCGCCCTCGACAACGCGGATATCCGTGCGGCCTTCACCACGGAATGGGCCGGCAAGGATCTGATCCTGGGCCTGGATTTCAACAACAATCCCACCGTGCAGGATGTGTTCAACACGACCCCGAGCTGGGGCTTTCCGTACACCTCTTCGGCGCTGGCACCCAGCGGCATGGCAGGCACCCTCATCAATGGCGGCGCCGAGATGCAGGTGGGCGGCGCATCGGTGTATGGCTACTGGGATAACCTGATCTACGCCGAGGCGGGCGTTTACAGCAGGCTGTCGTCGGGCTTCCTGCACGATGTGGGTATCGGCCGTGAGACCGTGGTCAAGGGAACCGCGCCATACTGGCGGCTGGCGCTGACCCACGAATGGAACCGGCAGGCCGCGTCGATCGGCACGTTCGGCATGATCGCCAACGTCTATCCCGACGATCTGCATCTGTCCGGATCGGACAAATATACCGACATGGGCTTTGACGCGACCTACCAGTGGCTGGGCACGCGCAAGGACATCATCTCGGCCAACGTCAGCTACGTGCACGAGAAGCAGAACCGGACAGGGTCCTTCGCGCTGGGCCTGGCATCCAACCCGAAGGACAGCCTGAACGAGTTCAAGGCGAACGTGTCGTGGTACCACGACAAGACCTATGGTCTGACCGCGGGCGTATTCGGCACCACGGGTTCGGCTGATCCCCTGCTCTATCCGGTCGAGGACATCGGCGGCAGTCGTCTCGGCGTGCCCGACACGCGCGGATACGTGCTCCAGGCTGACTGGACGCCGTTCGGCAAGGAAGATTCATTCCTCTCGCCCTGGGCCAACCTGCGCCTTGGCATCCAATACACCGGCTACACCAAGTTCAACGGTGCCAGCCAGAACTATGACGGTGCCGGCCGGAAGGCCTCGGACAACAACTCCGTGTTCCTGTTCAGCTGGATCGCATTCTAACTCTGGAGGTTCCATGCCTGTTTCCCGCCTTGCCGCCGCCGCCATTGCCATCCTGCTTCTCGGCCCGGTGGCCGCGCGCGCCCAGAACGTGGACGATGGCGCGGATTCCTTCGACGCGAACTGTGCCGACTGCCACTCGGTCAGCAAGCAGTTGAAGAACAAGAAGGGGCCCTCGCTGTTCGGTATCGTCGGCAGGCACGCGGGAACCGTGGCCGGCCAGGAATACTCGCCCGCCAACAAGGGCTCCAATCTGGTGTGGACGCCCGACGTCCTGACCCGCTATCTCGCCAGTCCGCAGGCCCTTGTTCCCGGAACGACGATGAAGTTCAAGGGGTTGAAGGATCCGAAGGAGATCGCGGACCTGGTGGCGTTTCTGGAGCAGCAGAAGTGAACATCGATCGTCATCATCGGCTGGTGCGAAGCCTGCACTGGGTTACCTTCCTGGCGCTGATATTCGGCTATTCGCTGATCTGGTGGCGCGACGGCCTGGACGATACGGGCGATCGGAGCCGGGTGCTGGCATGGCACGCGACCGTCGGCCTTACAGTGCTGGCGTTGGCGATCGCCCGGCTGCTGAGCCGCGCCTTCGGCGACCGGCTGGTGGTGCCACACCCTCTGTCGCGCATGGAGCGTCTCGGCTCGACGGCGTCGCATGTGCTTCTCTACGTGGCGATGATCGGGATTCCCCTGCTCGGCTGGCTGACCGTCAGCGCGCGTGGCCGCCTGCCGGACCTGTTCGGGCTGGTGGCATTGCCAGGTCTGATCGCAAAGGATCGTGACCTGGCCGATTCACTTCAGCAATGGCACTATCTCGCGGCCATGGCGATGCTTGCCGTCGTCGGCGTGCATGTCTGCGGCGCGCTGTATCATCACTTCATCAAGCGCGACAATGTGCTGCGGGCCATGCTGCCGTCCTCGGTCGACCGGATGCTGGGCAAATTGCCGCGTGGTCGCCCAGAGCACGTCCAAATCCGGCCACAATTGCCGGTAGAATAACGATTGTTGGCCTCGTCGCCCGGTCGCGCTGAGATGGATCTGTAGCCCCCAAGCCCATTCCATCTCATGCGACCGGGCATTTCATTTCCGGGCCGCGCCATTCCCCTGACAGCATCGCCCTGACACCATCGACAGATCGCGTCTTGATGTGGCGCAGGCAGTTTCCTATGTAGCCGTTCGCCAGAACGAGGAGACGCCGATGACGCAAGCCGCCGCTGAAACCCATGAATTCCAGGCCGAGGTTGCCCGGCTGCTGAACATGATGGTCCGCTCGGTCTATTCCGAGACCGAGATCTTCCTGCGCGAGCTGATCTCCAACGCTTCCGACGCCTGCGACCGGCTGCGCTATGAGGCGCAGACCAACGCGGCGCTCACCGAAGGCGACGCCGCGCTGCGGATTGCCATCACGGCGGACAAGGCGGCCAGGACGCTGACCATCGCCGACAACGGCATCGGCATGAACCATGACGACCTGATCGCCAATCTGGGCACCATCGCGCGGTCCGGCACGGCGGCGTTCATGGAAAAGCTCAGCGGCGATTCCAAAAAGGATGTGTCGCTGATCGGCCAGTTCGGCGTCGGCTTCTATTCGGCCTTCATGGTCGCCGACCGGGTCGAGGTCACCAGCCGGAAGGCGGGTGAGGACCAGTCATGGAAATGGTCGTCCGACGGCCAGGGCAGCTACACCCTCGCGCCGGCCGAGCGCGCCGGGCGGGGCACCACCATCGTGCTGTATGTCCGCGCCGACGAGGAGGAATATCTCGACGTCCACCGGCTCCGGCATATCGTCACGACCTATTCGGATCATATCGCCTTCCCGATTCACCTGTCCGAGGTGAAGGACGGCGAAACCACCGAGGAGGAATCGGTCAACAAGGGATCGGCGCTGTGGACGCGGCCGAAGGCCGACGTGACCGAGGAACAGTACACCGCGTTCTACCGCCATGCCGGCCATGCCTACGACGAGCCGGCGCTGACGCTGCATTACCGCGCGGAAGGCACCATCGACTACACCGCGCTGCTGTTCGTGCCCTCCGAGCGGCCCATGGACCTGTTCGACCCGGCGCGGAAGCCGCGGGTGAAGCTCTACGTCAAGCGGGTGTTCATCACCGATGACACCGACGACCTGATCCCCGGCTGGCTACGCTTCCTGCGCGGCGTGGTCGACTCCGAGGACCTGCCGCTCAACGTCAGCCGCGAAATGCTGCAGAACAACCCGGTTGTCGCCCGCATGCGCAAGGCGGTCACCGGCCGTGTCGCCGGCGCGCTGGAGGCCAAGGCAAAGGACGATCCGGAAGGGTTTGCGAATATCTGGGAGAACTTTGGCGCGGTCATCAAGGAAGGCATCTACGAGGACGGCGAGCGGCGCGCCGCGCTCTTGAAGATCGCCCGCTTCCGGTCGACCCATGGCGACGGCTGGACCAGCCTCGAGGACTATCTGGGACGCATGAAGGAGGGCCAGGAGGCGATCTACTACGTCTCGGCCGCCGACGTCGAGGCGGCCAAGCGCAGCCCGCACCTGGAAGGTTTCACCGCGCGCGGCGTCGAGGTGCTGCTGCTGACCGATCCGGTCGACGATTTCTGGCTGTCCATGGTGCATGCGCACGAGGGCAAGCCGTTCCGCTCGGTCACCCGCGGCGGCGCCGACCTGTCGACGCTGGGCGACACGAAGGACAAGGCGAAGGCCGACGACGGCCACTTCACCACCCTGATCGTGGCGCTGAAGGAAGCGCTCGGCGACGCGGTGAAGGACGTGCGCACCACCCACAGGCTGACCGGCAGCGCCGTCTGCCTGGTGGCCGACGAGGGCGATCTCGACATCAACCTGCAGCGCATGCTGAAGCTGCACAACCAGCTCGGCTTCGAGGCGTCGCGTATCCTGGAGATCAACCCGGACCACAAGCTGATCGTGGCGCTGGCCGCCCGCGCCGATCAGCCGGGCGCCCTTGACGCGCTGAAGGACCCGGCGCTGCTGCTGCTCGACCAGGCGTGCATCCTCGAAGGCGAACTGCCCGCCGACCCGGCCGCATTCGCCCGGCGGATGGCGGATTTGATGGAGAAGGGGCTGGCCTAGCCTGCCGTCTTGCGTGCCGCTGCCGCCAGCACTACGTATCCCACCACCGCCGACGCCAGCGACCCGATGATGATGCCCAGCCGGGCCAGCTCCAGGTGCTCGGGCGCGGTGAAGGCCAGGCCGCCGATGAACAGGCTCATGGTGAAGCCGATGCCGCACAGCACGCTGGCGCCGTAGAGCACGGCCGGGGTGCCGCCGGTGGGCATGGCGGCCCAGCCCAGCCGGATCGCCAGCAGGCTGGCCGCGAAGATGCCGAGCTGCTTGCCGACGAACAGGCCGAGCGCGATGCCCAGCGGCACCGGCAGCAGCAGGTCGGCGGGCGGCAGGTCGAGGATGTAGACCCCCGCGTTGGCGAAGGCGAACACCGGCAGGATCAGATAGGTCACCCAGGGATGCAGCGCATGCTCCAGCCGGCGCAGCGGACTGGTGCCGTCGCGGTCCCGGACCGGGATGGCGAAGGCCAGCGCCACGCCGGCCAGTGTCGCGTGCACGCCGGACTTCAGCACCAGCAGCCATAGCACCACGCCGAGCACCAGGTAGGGGAGCAGGTTCGTCACCTTCAGCCGGTTGAGCAGGAACAGCACGGCAAGTACACCGAGCGCGCCCAGCAGTATCAGCGGCGCCAGATCGTCGGTATAGAACACGGCGATGATGACGATGGCGCCCAGGTCGTCGACGATGGCGAGCGTGGTGACGAACATTTTAACGGCGAGCGGGATGCGGCTGCCCAGCAGTGCCATGACGCCCAGCGTGAACGCGATGTCGGTGGCGGTCGGGATCGCCCAGCCGCGCAGCGCCGCCGCGTCGCCCCAGTTCACGGCGGCGTAGATCAGGCCGGGCACCGCCATGCCGCCGATGGCGGCGATGCCGGGCAGCATCACCTGACGCATGTCGGCCAGCGCGCCCTCGGCCCGCTCGCGCTTCAGCTCCAGCCCGATCAGCAGGAAGAACACCGCCATCAGCCCGTCATTGATCCAGTGGATCACCGACTCGTCGAGCCATGGCCCGATGCCGACATGGCTTTCCAGCACAGCATTGTAGCCGCCCGCCAGCGGCGAGTTGGCGACCACCATGGCCAGCACGGCCGCCGCCACCAGCAGCATGCCGGCGGTGGCCTCTAGGCGGAAAAATTTGAGCAGGAAGTCCAGTTGGGTCTCTCCGTCGCGGGCAATTCCTAACCCTCTCCCAGAGGGAAAGGGAGGGGAAGCCAAAACGAAAACGGGAGGCCGAAGCCTCCCGTCGCGGCGTGGTCTGCCGGGAAAGGCCTACGCGGCCTTGGCCAGGTTCTTCAGCACATATTGCAGGATGCCACCCTGCTTGTAGTAGGACACCTCGTCCAGCGTATCGATGCGGCACACCAGGGTGGTGACCCGCGTGGTGCCGTCGGCGTACTGGATGGTGGCGGTCACCGGCATGCGCGGGGTGATGCCGGCGGCCAGGCCGGTCAGCGAGATCACTTCCTGGCCGGTCAGGCCGAGGGTCTTGCGGTCCTCGCCGTCGTTGAACACCAGCGGCACGATGCCCATGCCCACCAGGTTCGACCGGTGGATGCGCTCGAAGCTCTCGGCGATCACCGCCTTCACGCCCAGCAGGCGCGTGCCCTTGGCCGCCCAGTCGCGCGACGAGCCGGTGCCGTATTCCTTGCCGGCGATCACGATCAGCGGCACGCCCTGTTCCTGGTACTTCATCGAGGCGTCGTAGATGCTCATCACTTCGCCGGTCGGGATGTAGGTGGTCACGCCGCCTTCGGTGCCCGGCGCCATCTCGTTGCGGATGCGGATGTTGGCGAAGGTGCCGCGCATCATCACTTCGTGGTTGCCGCGGCGCGAGCCGTAGGAGTTGAAGTCGGCGGGATCGACGCCGTGGTCCATCAGGTACTTGCCGGCCGGGCCGTTCTTCTTGATCGAGCCGGCGGGCGAGATGTGGTCGGTGGTGATGGAATCGCCCAGCAACGCCAGCAGGCGTCCATTGACGATGTCGGTCACCGGCGCGGCGTCGCCGGCCAGGCCCTCGAAGAAGGTCGGCTGGCGCACATAGGTGCTGTCCGGCTGCCAGTCATAGGTCAGGCCGACGGCGACCTCGATCTCCTGCCACGCCTTGGTGCCGGTGAACACGTCGGCATAGCGCTCCTTGAACATCTGCGGGGTCACCGACGCCTGCAGCGCGGCGGCGATGTCGGCGTTCGACGGCCAGATGTCCTTCAGGTAGATCGGCGTGCCGATCTGGTCGAAGCCCAGCGGCTCCTTGGTGATGTCCTTGCGGATGGTGCCGGCGATGGCGTAGGCGACGACCAGCGGCGGCGACGCCAGGTAGTTGGCGCGCACGTCCTGGCTGACGCGACCCTCGAAGTTGCGGTTGCCCGACAGCACCGAGACGCCGACCAGGTCGTTGGCGTTGATCGCCTTGGAGATCGGTTCGGGCAGCGGGCCCGAATTGCCGATGCAGGTGGTGCAGCCATAGCCCACCAGGTTGAAGCCCAGCATGTCGAGCGACTGGCTGACGCCGGCGCGGTCGAGATATTCGGTCACGACCTGCGAGCCCGGGGCCAGCGAGGTCTTCACCCACGGCTTCACCTTCAGGCCCTTGGCGATGGCGTTCTTCGCCAGCAGGCCGGCGCCGATCATCACGCTGGGGTTGGAGGTGTTGGTGCACGAGGTGATCGCGGCGATCACCACGTCGCCATGGCCGATGTCGTAGTTGGTGCCCTCGACGGCGACCCGCAAATTCTTGCTGTCGGCCTTGCCGAAGCCGACGGCGAGTTCCTTCTCGAAGGCCGGCGCGGCGTCGCTCAGCAGCACCCGGTCCTGCGGGCGCTTCGGGCCGGCGAGGCTGGGCTCGACGGTCGAGATGTCGAGTTCCAGGGAGTCGGTGAACACCGGATCGGGCGACGATGCCTCGCGCCACATGTCCTGGGCCTTGGCGTAGGCCTCGACCAGCGCGACGCGCTCGGGGGCGCGGCCGGTGAAGGACAGGTAGTTCAGGGTTTCCCGGGAGATCGGGAAGAAGCCGCAGGTGGCGCCGTATTCCGGCGCCATGTTGGCGATGGTCGCCATGTCGGCCAGCGACAGCTGGTCCAGGCCGGGGCCGTAGAACTCGACGAACTTGCCGACCACGCCCTTCTTGCGCAGCATCTGGGTGACGGTCAGGACCAGGTCGGTGGCGGTGGTGCCTTCCTTCGGCTTGCCGGTCAGCTTGAAGCCGACGACCTCGGGGATCAGCATGGACACCGGCTGGCCCAGCATGGCGGCTTCCGCCTCGATGCCGCCCACGCCCCAGCCCAGCACGGCCAGGCCATTCACCATGGTGGTGTGGCTGTCGGTGCCGACGAGCGTGTCGGGATAGGCGATCTCGGCGCCGTCGACCTTGTTGGTCCACACGGTCTGGGCCAGATATTCCAGGTTTACCTGGTGGCAGATGCCGGTGCCCGGCGGCACCACGCGGAAATTGTCGAACGCGGTCTGGCCCCAGCGCAGGAACTCGTAGCGTTCCTTGTTGCGGTCCATCTCCAGGTCCACATTGTCCTGGAACGAGCGGCCCTGGCCGAAATGGTCCACCGACACCGAGTGGTCGATCACGAGATCGACCGGCGCCAGGGGATTGATCTTCTTCGGGTCGCCGCCCAGTTCGAGCATGGCGGCGCGCATGGCGGCCAGGTCGACGACGGCGGGAACGCCGGTGAAGTCCTGCATCAGCACGCGGGCGGGCCGGTACGCGATCTCGCGTTCCGAGGTCTTGTCGGTCAGCCAGGCGCCCATGGCCTTGATGTCGTCGACGGTGACGGAGGTACCGTCCTCGAAACGAAGCAGGTTCTCCAGCAGCACCTTCAAGGAATAGGGAAGGCGGCCAAAGTCGATGCCGAGGGCCTTGCCCGCCGCTTCGATGCTGAAATAGTCATAAGTACGGCCATCAACGGTCAGTTGACGGCGCGTTTTCAAGGTGTCGTGCCCGACGCTCACGTCACGATGCTCCTGATTGAGTTGTTTCCGGCTGATCCTGCCGGTTTTGCCCCAATTACCCCCGGTTGCCAACCGCAAAGTTGGACGGGCGGCGGCCAACGGCGCTAAGGTCCTGCGCGAGATCAGCGGAGCCACGACCCACGCATGCCAAATGCCGGTATCATCGGCCTCACCGTCGACAACCTCACCTGCCGGCGCGGCGAACATGAGGTTTTCGCAGGGCTGTCGTGCAGCGTTCATCCCGGCGACGTGCTGTATCTGCGCGGACCGAACGGCGCGGGGAAGTCGAGTCTGCTGCGAATCCTCGCCGGCTTCATCGCGCCGGCGGCCGGCGCCGTAGGCTGGGATGGCGAGGACGTCGCCGTCGATCCGCTCGCCCATCGCTCGCGGCTGCACTATGTGGGCCACCTGGACACGCTGAAGCCGGTGCTGACTGCCGCCGAGAACCTGTCGACCCAGGCCGCCATGCTGGAAGAGCAGGCAGACGTGGATACCGCGCTCCGGCGGTTCGGCCTCGGCAATCTGCGCGACCTGCCGGCGCGGTTCCTGTCGGCGGGCCAGCGGCGCCGGCTCGCGCTCGCCCGGCTGGCGGCGGTGCCGCGTCCGCTCTGGCTGCTCGACGAGCCCACGGTGGCACTCGACGCGGGGTCGGTGGAACGGCTCGAAACCCTGATCGCCGAACACCGCGCCACCGGCGGCATGGCGGTGATCGCCACCCACACGGACATGAACCTTCCCGGCGCCTACACGCTCGAGCTGGAAGGCCGGCAGCGGGTGGCGGCGCCATGAGCCCGTTCCTCGCCGTCGTCCGCCGTGACCTGCTGATCGCCCGCCGCCAGGGTGGCGGCTCGCTGCTCGCCGTGGCGTTCTTCGTGGTCGTGGCCGCGCTGTTCCCGTTCGCCGTCGGCGCCGATCCGATCTCGCTGCGCCAGGTGGCGCCGGGCGTGATCTGGGTGTCGGCGCTGCTCGCCACGCTGCTGTCGCTCGACCGGCTGTTCCAGGCGGATTTCGAGGACGGCAGCCTCGATGTCCTCGCCCTCTCGCCGCAGCCGCTGTTCTTCACCGTGCTGGCCAAGGTGCTGGCCCACTGGCTGGTGGTCGGCCTGCCGCTGGTGATCGCGTCGCCGCTGGTCGGCGTGCTGCTCAACCTGCCGGTCGAGGCGTTCCCGGTGCTGGTCGCCGCGACCCTGATCGGCACACCGGCGCTCAGCCTCGTCGGCGCCATCGGCGCGGCGCTGACCGCGGGCATCAGGCGCGGCGGCGTGCTGGTGCCGCTGCTGGTGCTGCCGCTCTACATCCCGACCCTGATCTTCGGCGTGGCGGCAACCGCCGACCCGGCCCACGCCGCCGAGCCGCTGATGCTCCTGGGCGCGGTCAGCCTGGTTTCACTGGTGCTGGCACCTCTTGCCTCGGCGGCTGCGCTGCGGTTGGCGTTGGAATAACCACCAACATCTTCATCTCCGCATACAGGGACACTGCAGGAACTGAGGCGGAAATGTCTGTTCCCCGCCCTCAGGTAACTATCCGGAGGGGATTAATTTGAAGCCGGTCGAAGACGTCTGTTTTCAACACAATCGCCCCTCGTCGGCCATGGTGCATCCGACCAATCTCGGACATTCACCCAGTGGTAGTCTGCGGGCCGGGTGACCTGATGTTCGCTGCCCAAGCGACTGTGCGGGGTCCAACGAAAAGGCCCCGGCTTAGCCGGGGCCTCACGCTGTCACTCAATGCTGATTATCGGTCTGAATTATCCCAATCACGCTGTCCGCCGTTCCGCGGATCCCCACTGCGAGGGTCGCCGCTGCGAGGATCACCGCCACCGGGTTGTCCGCCACGGGGGTCTACACTGCGCCGGTCGTTATCATCGCTACCAGAACCGTCCTGGTCATGCTGCTCCCAGCGGTCGCGCTGGCGATAGAACTGCTGGCCACGGTAGTTCTTGTCCCAATACGTATCAAAGTTGAACTGAAACTGCGGAACACCCCAAGGTGCTCCGTACTCGACCCGCCGGCCATCTCTCTGGGCCTGGATGTCCCGGCCTTGAACCCAGCCCCTGCCGCGCCGGGTGGTGACATCACACCAGGACCAGTTGCGCAGGCAGCCATTGATTTCGAGCGGCGAGTCATACCGGACGGTGGCGACGGTCGGATAGTCCTCGTCAGGGCCGGCCTTTATTTCCAACCGTGGCGTAGCATATCCCGGCATTGCGCTGGCCGGGGCGGCTACCATGACGGAAGCGCCAAGAACGACGGCAGCGGCAGCAAGTGTCTTCTTCAGCATCTTAGGCTCCAGTACTTGATTGACTCTGAACTCAAAGAATTTGTTCCGCCTCAGTCCAGGTTAGAGATAGGAACGACTTGCTTGGGCGCATGTTGCGCGCCACCATAAAAATTACTAAAGGATTGTATTTTATCATGCTTGTCTGGGATCTCGGATCAGACAAACCCTGCAAGAAGACGACCTAGTCGTCGTCGCCGTCACATCCACTGCCTTCATATTGCGTGCCCAACGCCAACAGAGCAGGCCCGCGCAGCCGTCTCGGGATCGCAAACATGCTTGTCTCCTTCGTGGCGGGATCATCCCAGTCAACTCGGACTATCTGCCTGCCGTCGTGAACCGCCGGTTAACGGGTCCGCGTCTCTGCAAACGAGCCTGTCGAATTGTGCCTGCCGCAAAACTCAAGCGGGAAAGACGGAAGCAGGATGCGGCAGCGCCCTCGTTCCACTCGTAGCCAACATTCCGCGACCGCCGCTTGCGCCGGATACACGGGACCGCTACATCACTGCGCATGTCCGGCTGGCATCGCTTCGCGAACCCCACGCGCTTCTCCCGCCTCAGCGCCAGGATCCTTCCCTGGGCGCTGGCGCTGACTATCGTGCTGTTCGCGGCGGGACTCTACCTGGCGCTGGTCGGCTCGCCGCCCGACGCGCGGCAGAAGGATACCGTCCGCATCATGTACATCCATGTGCCCGCCGCCTGGATGGCGCTCAGCACCTATGTGCTGATGGCGATCTTCAGCGGCATGGGGTTCATCTGGAAGCACCCGCTGGCCGACATCGCGGCGAAGAACTGCGCGCCCGTCGGCGCCGGCTTCACCCTGCTGGCGCTGATCACCGGCGCGCTGTGGGGCGCACCCATGTGGGGCACCTGGTGGGAATGGGGCGACGCGCGGCTGACCTCGTTCCTGATCCTGTTCTTCCTCTATCTGGGCTACATCGCGCTGTGGCAGGTGTTCGAGGACCCGGAAAAGGCGGCGCGGGCGGCGGCGATCCTGGCGCTGGTGGGCCTGATCAACATCCCGGTCATCCATTTCTCGGTGCAGTGGTGGAACACCCTGCACCAGCCGGCCAGCGTGTTCCGGCGCGGCGGCCCGACCATCGATCCGGCCATGCTGTGGCCGCTGTTCATCATGCTGGCCGCCTTCGAGGCCTATTTCGTCTCGGTGCTGCTGCTGCGCATCCGCGCCGAGGTGGCCGAGTGGCGGGTGCGGGCGCTGCAGATGATGCAGGCCGAGGCTTGAGCATGCACTGGGAATACGCCTCCTATATCTGGTCGGCCTACGCGGCGGCGGCGGTAATCCTGCCGGCGGTGGCGGTCGTCAGCATCGTGCGGCTGCGCCGGGCGCTGCGCTTGCAGGCGGCGCTGGAGGCGCAGGTCGACAACCTGCGCGGCGGTGCCGATGAAGCGTAAGACCCAGCGCATGATCTTCGTCGGCGCCGGCCTCGCCATCCTGGCGATCGCGGGCGCGCTGGCGTTCTTCGCCATGGGCGACAATGTGCGGTTCTTCTACAGCCCGGGAGACCTGCGCAAGATGACCTCGCCGCCTGACGTATCGTTCCATCTCGGCGGTCTGGTGAAGCCCGGCAGCGTCCACAAGGACAACGAGATGGTGATGCGCTTCGTCCTCACCGACGGGGCGTCCGATGTGCCGGTGGTCTTCGACCAGACCGCGCACGGCCTGGTGCCCGACCTGTTCGCCGAAGGGCAGGGCGCGGTGGCCGAGGGCAGGATGGGCGCCGACGGCACCTTCGTCGCCACGCGGGTGCTCGCCAAGCACGACGAGAAATACATGCCGCCCGAGGTGGCCGATGCGCTCAAGCGCTCGGGCGAATGGCAGCGGGGCGCGCCCCAATGATCGTCGAGCTTGGTCATTTCGCGCTGATCCTGGCGCTGGTGGCCGCGCTGGTGCAGGGCACGGTGCCGCTGATCGGCGCGCAGCGGGGCTACGCGGCCCTGATCGCCGTCGCGCGGCCCGCCGCATTCCTGCAACTCGCACTGGTGGCGCTGTCGTTCGCGGCGCTGACCTGGGCCTATGTGGTGTCCGACTTCTCGGTGGCGAACGTGGCGCTCAATTCCCACACCGACAAGCCGATGCTCTACAAGATCAGCGGCGTGTGGGGAAACCACGAGGGATCGATCCTGCTGTGGATCCTGATCCTGGCGCTGTTCGGCGCCGGTGTCGCGGCCTTCGGGCGCAACCTGCCCGCGGCGTTCCGCGCCCGCGTGCTCGCCATCCAGGCGCTGATCGCTGTCGGTTTCCTCGCGTTTTCGCTGTTCACCTCGAACCCGTTCGCGCGGCTCGATCCGGCGCCGCTGAACGGCAACGGCCTCAACCCGCTGCTGCAGGATCCGGGCCTGGCGTTCCATCCGCCCATGCTCTACCTGGGCTATGTGGGCTTCTCGATCGCCTTCTCCTTCGCCATCGCCGCGCTGATCGAAGGCAGGGTCGATCCGGCCTGGGCGCGCTGGGTGCGGCCGTGGACGCTGGCGGCGTGGTCGTTCCTGACGGCAGGCATCGCGCTCGGCTCGTGGTGGGCCTATTACGAACTGGGCTGGGGCGGCTGGTGGTTCTGGGACCCGGTGGAGAACGCCTCGTTCATGCCGTGGCTCGCCGGCACCGCGCTGCTGCACAGCGCCATCGTCGTCGAGAAGCGCGACACGCTGAAAAGCTGGACCATCCTGCTCGCCATCCTGACCTTCTCGCTGAGCCTGTTGGGCACCTTCCTGGTGCGCTCGGGCGTGCTGACCTCGGTGCATTCCTTCGCCAGCGACCCGGCGCGCGGCGTGTTCATCCTGGGCTTCCTGATCCTGGTGGTCGGCGGCTCGCTGGCGCTTTACGCGGTGCGGGCGCCGTCCATGAAGCCGACCGGCATGTTCTCGCCGGTGTCGCGCGAGACCAGCCTGATCCTGAACAACCTGGTGCTGGCGGTTGCCGCCTTCGTGATCCTGTTCGGCACGCTCTATCCGCTGCTCGCCAAGGAAGCGGGCTACCAGGTGTCGGTGGCCGCGCCGTTCTTCAACATCGTGTTCCCGGCGCTGATGGCGCTGCTGATCCCGTTCATGGGCCTTGGCCCGCTGCTCGCCTGGAAGCGCGGCAATCTGCGCGAGTCGCTGAGGCGCCTGCGTCCGGCCCTGGTCCTGGCGGTAATCGCCGGTCTGGCGGTGGCGTTCGCCACGAAGGGGCCGTTCTGGGCCAGCATCGGCGTCGCCTACGGCGTCTGGATAACCATGTCGGTGCTGACCGAGCTGGCGGGCCGCATCGGTTTGTTCCGTTCGCCCGGCCAGGCGCTACGGCGTGCCGCCGGGCTGCCGCGCGGCGCCTGGGGCATGACCATCGCCCATCTGGGCATCGCGGTGATGATCTTTGGCATCGCCGTCTCCAGCGCATGGCAGCGCGAGGAGATTACCGTCATCGAACCGGGCGACAGCGTGCGGGTGGGCGGCTACCGCTTCGTGCTCGACGCGGTCGGACCGGTGCGCGGGCCCAACTACGCGGCGATCCGGGGCACGTTCTCGGTGTACAAGGACGACAGGTTCGTCGTGCGGCTCTATCCGGAAACCCGCCGCTTCGCCGACCCGCCGCAGGAAACCACCGAGGCGGCGATCGATCCGCTGTTCACCGGCGACCTCTATGCCGTCATCGGCCACGCCCAGAGCGACGGGCGCTGGGGCGTGCGGCTCTATCACAAGCCGCTGGTGTCGTGGATCTGGGCGGGCGCGTTGATCATGGTGCTGGGCGGCCTGGTGTCGCTGTCCGACAGACGCCTGAGGGTCGGCGCGCCGCGCGCGGCGAAGGTGCCTGCTGGAGTTCCCGCGGAATGAAGCCGCAGCACGTCCTGCCGCTGGCCATCTTCCTCACCATCGCGGTGGCGTTCGGCGTCGCCTTCTATCTGAACCTGGATCCCAAGGCGACGCCCTTCGCCATCGAGGGCAAGCCGGTGCCGGTGTTCGCCCTGCCGCCGGCTGTCGAGGGCGGCGAGGGGCTGTCGACGGCCGATCTGCAGGGCAAGGTCGCCATCGTCAACTTCCACGCCAGCTGGTGTGCGCCGTGCCGCGCCGAGCACCCCATCCTGATGCAGCTCGAAAAGCGCACCGGCGTGCCGGTCTACGGCATCGCCTGGAAGGACAAGCCGGCCGATCTGCGCGCCTGGCTGGCGGCGGACGGAAACCCGTTTTCCCGCGCCGGCTTCGACGGCAATGGCCGGGTCGGCATCGACTGGGGCATCTCCGGCGTCCCGGAGACGTTCATCGTCGACCGGTCGGGCAAGGTGGTCTGGCGTTTCCAGGGTGCGCTCAACGAGCCGATCGTCGCCAAATCGCTGATCCCGGTCCTGCAGGGGCTGAAATGAAGGCGCTCGCCGTCATCGCGCTGCTGCTGTGGGCCGGCCCGGCGCTGGCGGTGGGCGCCGACGAGACCATGCTGCCCGATCCGGCGCAGGAGGCGCGCGCCCGGGACATCATGGAGGACCTGCGCTGCCTGGTGTGCCAGAACCAGTCGATCACCGATTCCAACGCCGATCTGGCCCGCGACCTGCGCGAGATCGTCCGCGAACGGGTCGCGGCGGGCGAGACCGACGCGCAGGTGCACCAGTACATGGTTGACCGCTACGGCGACTGGATCCTGATGAAGCCGCCGTTCAACATCCGCACCGCGCTGTTGTGGCTGGCGCCCGCGCTCATGCTGGTGTTCGGTGGTTTCGGCGCCTGGGCGTTCATCCGCCGCCAGCGCCCGCCGGCGCAGCCAGAGGCGCTGGATGAAGGCGAGCAGGCCCGGCTGCGGGCGCTGCTCGACGAGGCGCCCTGATGATCTATGCCCTGTTCGCGCTGCTGGTGGTGGTGGCCGCTCTGATCCTCGCCGTACCCATGCTGCGCCGGCGCGTTCCGTCCGAGGACCGTTCCGCCCATGACGTGTCGATATACCGGGCACAGCTTGCCGAACTCGCCGCCGAGCGTGACGCCGGCGCCATCGGCATGGCCGAGGCCGAGGCGGCGCGGATCGAGGTGGAACGGCGCCTGCTGCGCGCCGCCGACCGTGCCGTGCCGGCGCCGCGTGCCCAACTCTCGTCGGCGGGCAGCATGGGCGCCGCGATCGCCGTCGCCGGTTTCGTCGCCGTGGCGGCGGCGCTGATCTATCAGGCGCAGGGCAATCCCGGGCTGCCCGACAGGCCGGCCGTGCGCGAGGCCGACGTTCCCGCCGAGGAAGCGACTCCCGACGAGCTGGCGGTGCGCATGGCCGCCGCCATGCGCGCGCGCCCCAACGAGCTGCGTGGCTGGATCATGCAGGGGCAGCTCGCGACCTCGGTCGGCCGCTACGACCTGGCCGTCGAAGCCTATGAGGGCGCCGCGCGGCTCGAGCCCGGCAAGGTCGAGCACTGGCTGTCGCTGGGCCTGGCGCGCGTCGCCCGCGACGCCGGCATGGTGAACCCCGACGCAAGGGACGCCTTCGGCAAGGCGCTGGTGCTCGACCCGAAGAACCCCATGGCGGGCTACTATCTGGGCCTCGCGGCCTTTCAGGACCACGACGATCGGGCGGCGTTCGACCGCTGGACTGCTCTCGCCGCCGAGATGCCGCCGGATGCGGAATATGCCGGACTGCTGGAGCGCGGGCTAAGGCGCGCCGCACACCGCATGGGTCTGCCCTCGCCCGAGTTCGCCGCCAGCCCGTCCACGCCCGGCCCGGACGCGGCGCAGGTCGAGGCCGCCCAGGACATGTCCGAGGGCGACCGCGGGGCCATGATCGAGGGCATGGTCCAGCGCCTCGCCCACCGCTTGAAGCAGAATCCCGACGACCTCGACGGCTGGCTGCGTCTCGGCAAGGCTTATGCGGTGCTGGGCCGCAAGGGCGACGCCATCGGCGCGTACGAGCAGGCGCAGCGGATCGATCCGGCGAATGCGGCGGCGAAGGAGGCTCTGGCGGCGTTGAAGGGCGGCTGAGGCCGTGCCAGACTGCCAGCCATGGCACATCATCCCGCACAACACGACAATTTCACCCGCCGCGTTCCCGATGGCGACAACCGGGAACGGTTCGTCTGCGACGACTGCGGCCTGATCCACTACGACAACCCCAAGATCGTCGTCGGCGCCGTGGTCACCTATGGCGACAAATTCCTGCTCTGCCGCCGCGCGATCCATCCGAGGAAAGGCTTCTGGACGCTGCCCGCCGGTTTCCTCGAGGAGCACGAATCCACCGAGGATGGGGCGCGGCGCGAGGCATACGAGGAAGCCAACGCCGACATCGTCATCGAGCAGTTGCTGGCGGTCTACAATGTGCCGCGCATCAGCCAGGTTCAGCTGATCTACAAGGCGCACCTGACCGAACCGGTGTTCTCGCCCGGCACCGAGAGCCTCGACGTGGCGCTGTTCTCCTGGGACGAGATTCCGTGGGACGAGCTGGCGTTCCCCAGCGTGGTCTGGGGCCTCAACCAGTTCCGCGAGATCGACGGCAAGGGCGCGTTCAGCCCGTTCACCAACCCGGCGGGCGAGACGGTCAGCAGGTAGTTGTATCCTGGTGGAAATTCTCCTATATTATGACCGTTAAATCGGTCAAGGAATAGGACAATGGTTCGCAAGGCACAGGCGCCTAAGGGCATGGCCGACGGCAATCAGGCATTCTATGATTCTGGCTTGGAAGTGCCGATCGATGCGGTGGCCGACATGTTCGCCATGTCCCGCGCTCAGCTGGCGCAAACCGTGGGCTTAAGCCCGGAAGTGCTGCAGAAGGCGCGGCTGCGCACGGCGCGCAAGACCCAGGCGCGGCTGCGCGAAATGCTGGAGATCATCACCCGCGTCAGCGACTGGGCAGGCGGCCGGATGCAGGCCATGGCCTGGTACCGCGCCCAGCCGATCCCGGCGTTCGGCGGGCGCACTGCCGAATCACTGGTGAAAACCGGCAACGCCGCGGCGGTCCGCGACTATCTCGATCACCTGGCGCTCGGCGGATACGCGTGAGGTTTCAGGCGTGAGGTTTGTGGGGACCGGCTACCGGGTCCACGATCCGCGCTGGTCCTTCAGGCCGCTTTCAGGGGATGGCGCTGCCATCCACGGCGGACGGTTCAATCCGAAAAGCGTGCCGGCGATCAATCTCAGCCTCGATCTGGTCACCGCCGTGCGCGAGGGCAATCAGGGCTTCGCTGGCAAGATCGAGCCCTGCGTGCTGTGCAGCTATGAGGTGGATTGCGCCGACATAACCGATCTGCGGACCGATGCCGCGTGCGTGGCCCTCGGTGTGGTGTTCGAGGATCTGGCCTGCCCGTGGGCGATGCTGGCCCTGGAGCGCAAGCCGGTGTCCTCGCAGCAACTGGCCGCCCGGCTGATCGCCGAGGGGCAGGCCGGCGTGCTCGTCCCCAGCTTCGCGGTCGGATCGGGGCCGGACAGCCATAATCTGGTGCTGTGGAGATGGGGACCGAAGCTGCCGCACCGGGTGAGGGTGCATGATCCGTCGGGCCGGCTGCCGAAGTCTCAGCTTTCCTGGGACTGATTGTCGGCCGGCTTCGGGAGCGCGTGGCGGTTCATCACGCCCATCTGCAGCATGGCGAATACCATGGTCAGCGGCAGGAAGCCGAACAGCTTGAAGCTGACCCAGAACTCTTCCGAGAAATTGCGCCAGATGGCTTCGTTCAGGACCGCGAGGACGGCGAAGAACATGGCCCAGCGCATCGTGAGAATGCGCCAGCCGGCTTCGTCCAGGGGCGGGAAGGCGGATTCGAACACGACCCTCAGCAGCGATCGGCCGGTGGCCAGCCCGCCGAACAGGATCGCCGAGAACAGCACATAGATCATGGTCGGCTTCATCTTGATGAAGCGCGGATCGTCGAGCGCCAGCGTCAGCCCGCCGAACACCAGCACGATCACCAGCGTGATGACCTGGCTGAGCGGAATGTGCCGCGTCCGGAACCAGTAGACGCCGATGGCGGCGACCGTCGCAGCCATGAAGGTGCCGGTGGCGATGAAGATGCCTTCATGCTTGCCATCGGTGCCGACCAGCTTGTTGCCCAGATAGTAGGAGGCGAAGAACACCACCAGCGGGCCGACATCCAGCATGAGCTTCAGCCCGGCGCTCATGCGGCCGTTGTCGTTGGCGGAAGGCGTCTCGCTCATGCGGCCACTCCGGCGATGGTGTCGGCGAATTCGCGGGCATCGAACGGCTGCAGGTCCTCGATGGATTCGCCGACGCCGATGGCATGGATCGGCAGCCCGAATTTCTCGGCGCAGGCGACGAGGACACCGCCGCGGGCGGTGCCGTCCAGCTTGGTCATGATCAGCCCGCTGATCTGCGCCACGCTGCGGAACACGTCGACCTGCTGCACGGCGTTCTGGCCGGTGGTGGCATCCAGCACCAGCAGCGTGTCGTGGGGCGCGGCGGGATCGGCCTTGCGGATGACCCGGACGATCTTCGCCAGCTCCTCCATCAGGCCCTGCTTGTTCTGCAGCCGCCCGGCCGTGTCGATCATCAGCACGTCGATATTCTGTTCGCGGGCCTTCTCCAGCGCCTCGAAGGCGACGGCGGCGGCGTCCGAGCCGACCGGCTTAGCGATCACCGGCACGCCGTTGCGCTCGCCCCACACCGCGAGCTGCTCGATGGCAGCGGCGCGGAAGGTATCGCCCGCCGCCAGCATCACGCTCTTGCCCTGGTTGCGGAACTGTCGCGCCAGCTTGCCGATGGTGGTGGTCTTGCCGCTGCCGTTGACGCCGACGACCAGCAGCACATGCGGCCGGTTGGCCGGGTCGATCACCAGCGGCTTCGCGACCGGGATCAGGGTCTGCGCCACTACGCCGGCCAGCGTGCGGCGGATTTCCTCGTCGGACACTTCCTTGTCCAGGCGGGTCCGGCTCAACTCCTGGGTCACCCGCGCGGCGGTCACCACGCCAAAGTCCGCCATGATCAGCACGTCCTCGAGTTCGTCGAGGGTCGCGGCGTCCAGCTTGCGCTTGCCGCTGAGCACGCCGGTGGTGAACAGGCCGGTGATGCCGTCGGAGACCGAGCTGGTGCTTTTCTTCAGGCCGTCCTTGAGACGGCTGAACCAGCCCTTCTTCTCCGGTTCGCTCACGCCGCCAGCCGTCCGGTCAGGGTGTTGCCGTCGCGGCCGGTGACGCGGGCGCGCACGATGCCGTCGGCGGCGCCCGCGATGACGATGGGCGCGAAATGCTGGGTGTGGCCGACGCTGTCGCCGCGCTCGACCTTCTCCACCAGCACATCGGCCTCGCGGCCCTGCTGGCGGGCGAAGAAGGCGTCGCGCCGCTGCTCGCCGCGCAGCCGCAGGATGCCCGCGCGCTCGCGGATCACGTCGCCGCGCAGCTGCGGCATGCGCGCCGCCGGCGTGCCCGGACGCGACGAATAGGGGAAGACGTGCAGGAAGGTAATGTCCGCTGCGTCGATGCAAGCGAGAGTGTTGGCGAACATCGACTCGGTCTCGGTCGGGAAACCGGCGATGATGTCGGCGCCGAACACCACGTCCGGCCGCTGCGCGCGCACCGCATCGCAGAAGTCGATGGATTGCTGCCGGGAGTGACGGCGCTTCATGCGCTTCAGGATGATGTCGTCGCCCGCCTGCAGGCTCAAGTGCAGGTGCGGCATCAGCCGCGGCTCGCCGGCGATCAGCTCCATCAGCACCGGGTCGACCTCGACTGAGTCGATGGACGACAGCCGCAGGCGCGGCAACTCGGGCACCGCCTTCAGGATCTTGGCGCACAGCGTGCCCAGGCCGGGCGCGCCCGGCAGGTCGCCGCCATAGGAGGTGATGTCGACGCCGGTCACCACGACTTCCTGGTAGCCGCTGTCGACCAGCAGCTTCACCTGCTCGACCACGGCGCCCATCGGCACGCTGCGCGAATTGCCGCGGCCATAGGGGATGATGCAGAAGGTGCAGCGGTGGTCGCAGCCATTCTGCACCTGAACGAAGGCGCGGGTCCGGCCGTCGATGCCGTTGACCAGATGGCCGGCGGTCTCGCGCACCGACATGATGTCGTTGACCTGCACCCGCTCGGTGAGGCCGATGCCGAAGTCGAAGCCCTGCGGCTGCAGCTTTTCCTCGTTGCCCAGCACCCGGTCCACCTCCGGCATGAGGGCGAAGGCGGCGGGGTCGGTCTGGGCGGCGCAGCCGGTGACGATGATGCGCGCCTCCGGCCTGTCGCGGCGGGCGCGGCGGATCGCCTGGCGGGCCTGGCGCACGGCCTCGTTGGTGACGGCGCAGGTGTTGACGATCACCGCGTCGTCCAGGCCCGCGGCCACGGCGTTGCGGCGGATGACTTCCGATTCCAGCGTGTTCAGCCGGCAGCCGAAGGTGATGATCTCGGGCGCGCTCACAGCATCACCTGCCCGCTGAAGCTGGTGGCGACCGGCCCGCGCATCATGATGCGGTTGTCGTCGCCCCATGAGATCTCCAGCGGCCCGCCGTCGAGCCGCACCATGATCTCCCGGTCGGTCAGGCCGCGCCGCATGGCGGCGACGGCGGCGGCGCAGGCGGCGGTGCCGCAGGCCTGGGTGATGCCCACGCCGCGCTCCCACACCCGCAGCCGGATCTCGTCGGTGGAGATCACCTGGGCGATGCTGACGTTCACCCGCTCGGGGAACATGGGGTCGGTCTCGATCCGCGGCCCCCAGGTTTCCAGGGCGATCTTGCGGACGTCGTCGACGAAGAACACCACATGCGGATTGCCAACATTGACGCAGACCGGGTCTTCCAGCGGACCCTTGGCGAATACGACCGACAGGGTGTCGGCCTCGCGCGCCAGCGGGATTTCCCGCCAGCCCAGGCGCGGCTCGCCCATGTCGACGGTCACCAGCTCTTCCTGCACGGCCTCCAGTTCGCAGCGCAGCAGGTCGGCCCGGGTCTCGATGGTCGCCCGGTCGCTGCCGCTCTCGCCCATCAGCAGGCTGGCGACGCAGCGGGTGGCGTTGCCGCAGGCCGATACTTCCGAGCCGTCGGCGTTCTGGATGCGCATGAAGGCGTCGGCCTTGTCGGACGGCAGGATGGTGATGATCTGGTCGCAGCCGATGCCCACATGCCGGTCGGCGACGAAGCGCGCCTGCGCCGGTGTCAGGGCAAGCGGCTCCGTGCGGGCGTCGAAGACAACGAAATCGTTGCCCAGCCCGTGCATCTTCACGAAGTTGCGTACCGTGCCCTGTGCGTTCATGGCGCGGTTATATGGGCCGCGCCCTTTTCGACTCAAGCGAAATGCGGGTTACAGCCGTCTCAGCACCATGGCGTCGACCAGCAGCAGCGTCGCGTTCCACCCCGAATGTAGCGCGATGGACGCGGTTACAGAGCCGGTGCGGACGCGGGCCAGCGCGAAGATGAGCCCGGCGCCGAACAGCACGGCGAGGCCGTAGATCTCGTTGAACCATTCCAACGTGAAATGCTGGTGGACGGCGGTCCACATGGCGGTGGTCAGCAGGATCGCGCCCGCTACGCCGAGCCTTGAACGGGCCAGCCCGGCGAAGATGAAGCCGCGGAACAGCATCTCCTCGAACACTGGGGCGATGGTCACGGCGGTGACGAAGAACAGGAAGGTGCCGCCCGCGTACAGTCCCGCGCCGGCGCCGTCATGGGCCATCGCCCTCTCCGGCAGCACCACGAACAGCACGAAATAGGCGGCCAGCGCGACGAGCCAGGGCAGCAGCGCCAGGTGCCGTAACGGCCGCAGGTCCACATAGTCGGCGAGGCTCGCGCCGCGGCGGCGGGCCATGCGGGCCATGAAGAGGATGCCTGTGGCGGCGCCAAGCCAGTAGAGCGCCATCAGGACGTCGGTCGCGTTCGCGCTGCCCTGCCCGCCCTCGGCGCGGAACAGGTCGATCACCCGGAAACCGGTGAACAGGCTGAACAGCGCCGCGCCCGCCAGCTGGGCCGCGGCCACCCCGAACAGGATCAGCGCCGAAAGCCCTATGGTCGGCCATCCGCCCCAACAGGCGGAGCCGGCGGGGACCGCTGGCGGCTCGGGCGGATGCGCGGACATGCGAAGAAAGCGTACCGGCGCCGCAGGGGCGTGGCAAGGAACGGGCGTTCCGCTGTATGTCGGCAGCACCAGCCCCATGCCGCAATGGCATACCAAGGCGCGGGTTTTATGCGGATTTTATGCCGGCCATGGCAATCCCGCATGGCGGCTTAACGCGGCTCCGGGGCACAGATTGACGACACTTTCGGAGGACCATCCATGTCAGCCCGCGTCCTGGAAAAGCGTTCCAGCCTTTTCCTGCTCACCCTCGGTGCCATCGGCGTCGTCTACGGCGATATCGGCACCAGCCCGCTCTATGCGTTCCGCGAGGCGTTGGCTCAGGCCGCCCCAGGCGGCATCCTGCGCGAGGAGATCCTGGGCGTGTTATCCCTGGCGCTCTGGGCGCTGATCATTGTCGTCACGGTCAAGTACGTGCTGTTCCTGACACGGGCAGACAACCACGGCGAGGGCGGCGTGCTGTCGCTGATGGCGCTGGCAAACCACGCGACCGCCGGGAAGTGGCGGATTGTGCTGCTGCTGGGCAGCATCGGCGCGGCCATGTTCTTCGGCGACGCGATCATCACCCCGGCGCTTTCGGTACTGTCGGCGGTCGAGGGCCTGGGCACGGTGCGCGGTCTGCAGGGCGTCATGTCCGAGCCGCTGATCCTGGGCCTCACAGCCGGTATCCTGCTCGGCTTGTTCACCATCCAGTTCCGCGGCACGGCCAAGGTCGCCCGGCTGTTCGGGCCGGTCTGCGTCATCTGGTTCGTCGCCATCGGCGGTCTCGGTCTGTGGCACATCATCGAGTCGCCCGGGGTGCTGCTGGCGATCAATCCCTGGTACGGCGTGCGCTTCCTCTCAGAGCACGGCGGCACCGGCCTGTTCGTGCTGGGTGCGGTGTTCCTGACGGTGACCGGCGCCGAGGCGCTGATCGCCGACATGGGGCATTTCGGCCGCCGGCCGATCCAGCTCGGCTGGCTCGGCTTCGTCTGGCCGGCGCTGACCCTGAATTATTTGGGACAGGGCGCGTTGGCGCTGTCGGCGCTGCATGCGGCGCAAGCAGCCGGGCGGCCACTCGCCAACGCCGACTGGTTCTTTCTGATGGCGCCCGATGTGCTGCGCGCACCGCTGGTGATCCTGGCGACGCTCGCCACCATCATCGCCAGCCAGGCGGTGATCACCGGCGCCTACTCGCTGGCGCAGCAGGCCATCGCGCTGGGCCTCCTGCCGCGGCTCACCATATTGCGCACCTCCGAGGACCAGTTTGGCCAGATTTACGTGCCCGCGATCAACTGGATGCTGCTGGCCGGTGTCCTGGCGCTGGTGTTTTCGTTCAGGAGCAGTTCGGCCATGGCCGCCGCCTACGGCATCGCCGTTACCGGCACCATGGTGGTCACCACCTGCCTCGCCTTCATCATCGCCTGGCGCGCCTGGAAGTGGCGCCTTGTCTGGGCGGCGCTGTTCATCGCGCCGTTCCTGGCCATCGACCTGGTATTCTTCGGCGCCAACCTGCTGCGGGTGATCGAGGGCGGCTGGGTGCCCATGCTGGTGGCGGGCATGGTCGGCCTTGTCATCTATGCCTGGATGCGCGGCCGCCGCCTGGCGCTGCTCGGCGTCGGGCAGGGCGTATCCATGGCCGACCTCGCCCGCAACATCGAGCGCCGCCCGCCGACCGTCATCCCTGGTATCGCCGTCTTCCTCACCCAGGATCAGGTGAACGTACCGTCGGCGCTGCTGCACAACCTCAAGCACAACAAGGTACTGCACGAGTCCAATGTACTGCTGTCGGTGGTGACCGAGGAAACGCCGCATGTGCCGGCGAAGGACCGCCTGAGGATGAGCGACGAGGGCCAGCGCTTCGTTCACGCGACCCTGCATTATGGCTACATGGACAAGGTTGACGTGCCGACCGACCTGGCGCGCAATGAGATGTGGCTCGGCGCGCGGGGCGGCACCTCGTTCTTTGTCGGGCGGAACGCCATACGCAGGTCCGCCCGGCCGGGACTGGCGCGATGGATGACCATGCTCTACACCTTCCTGCACCGCAATGCCGCCGACCCCACCGAATTCTTTGGTATTCCTGCCAATCGGGTGGTCGAGCTCGGCTCCCAGGTGGAGATCTAGCGATGTTGCGCGCCGGTTTGCTCGGCGACTATCTCATCGGGGCGGTATGGGTCGCGGCGGTTACCGTTGCGGCCTATGCCTGGCCCGGCACACTGGGCCTGCATTCGGCCGCGCTTCTGTTCCTGCTGCCGGTGCTGCTGGTTTCGGCCCGACATGGCGCCGGGCCTGGCCTGTTCGCGGCGACCGCCGCGGCGCTCGCCTACAACTTCTTTCTGCTGCCGCCGCTGTTCACCTTCCGCGTCCACGGCCTCGATAACGTGGTGAGCTTCGTCGTGCTGTTCGCGGTCGCCGTGGTGACCAGCCGGCTGGCCACGGCGCTCAAGGCGCGCGAGCGGCAGGCCCAGCGGGAGGCCCAGGTCAGCGCCGAGGTCGCCGAACTGGCCGCCCATCTGGCGGGGCAGGACGACCTTAGCGCCGCGCTGGCCAATGGCCTCGCCTTCATCGAGGCGCGGCACGGCTCCGCGCGCATCATCGGGCGGGATGCGCTGCCGCGCGACGATCCGGCATTCGGTCCACTGGACCTTTCCGCCGCGGCCTGGGCGATCCACAATGGTGATATGGCCGGTTGTGGTACCGAAATCTTTCCGTCCGCCGACTGGGCCTTTCTGCCGCTCGGGCGGGCGGGCTCGGGTGACCTTGACGTCGTCGCCGTCGCGCGGCGGCCCGATGGAACGCGCCTGCCACTCGACTCGTTGCGGCCCCAGGTGTCGCTGCTCGCTCAGACGCGGGACCGGCTGATCCTGGGGCAGGAACGGCGCGAGCGGCAGATTCTGGAGGAGCGCGACGCGCTGCGACGGACACTGCTTGCCTCGCTCGCCCACGATTTCCGCTCGCCGCTCACGGTCCTGCAAGGTGAGTTGGAGGCGTTGGCCAGGGAATCGCCGCAGGCCGAGCGTGCGCTTGCCCACGCCCAGCGCCTGTCGCGGATGATGGACGACCTTGTCGGCATTGCCCGCATCGAGGGTGGGGCGGTGAAGCCGGCGTTGGAGCCGGTCGACCTGGTCGACGTGGTGTCGGCTGCTCTGGAGGCCAGTGGCGCGGCCGCGACCGGCCTGCGGATCACACGCGCCGTCCCGGTCGATTTGCCGCTGGTCAGCGCCGATCCGGTCCTGCTGCGGCATGTGGTCGTCAACCTCATCGACAACGCCGCCCGGCACGCGATTTCCATGATTGCCATTTCGGCGTCATCCAGCGGTGGGCCGGTCACCCTGAGGGTGGATGATGACGGATCAGGCATTCCGGCGGGCGAGGAGGAGGCGGTCTTCGAGCGCTTCGTCAGGTTCGCGGGCAGCGACCGCAGCGGCGGCAGCGGCCTCGGCCTCGCCATCGTCAAGGGCTTCTGCGACGCCATGGGGATAGGGGTGCGCGCTGGCCGGCGCGACGGTGGCGGCGCCAGCTTCGCCCTGACCATCCCGGCGTTTGTGGCGCAGGCGCCATGAGCCGGGTGCTGGTGGTGGACGACGAGTTGGCGATCCGGCGCCTGGTGTCCGCGGTGCTGGAGCGCGACGGCCACGAGGCGGTCGTCGCCGGCAGTGTCCGCGAGGCGCTGGTGGAAATCGGCCGAGCCGCCGTGGACGCTGCGATCGTCGACCTGGGCCTGCCCGACAGGGACGGCCTGGAACTGATCCCGCTGATCCGGGCGGCGATGGCGATACCCATCCTCGTGCTGAGCGCCCGCGACGCCACCGCCGAGAAGATCGCGGCGCTCGATCTGGGCGCCGATGACTATGTCACCAAGCCTTTCGACGGCGATGAGCTGCTGGCGCGGTTGCGCTCGGCGTTACGGCGGACCGGGGCGCCGGCCGGCGGCGACACGGTCCTGCGCCACGGCGCCATCGCCATGGACCTGGGCCGGCATATGGTGCTGGTCGAGGACCGCGAGGTCACCCTGACGCCGCGCGAGTTCGCCGTGCTCGAGGCGCTGGTCCGCGCCGGCGGCCGGGTGCTGACCCATGTGGCCCTGCTGGAACAGGTGTGGGGCCGCGCTCATGTGGCGGACGTGGAGTATCTGCGGGTCGTGATCCGCGCCTTGCGGCTCAAGGTGGAGGCCGACCCGTCGCAGCCTGCGCTGATCCGCAACGAACCCGGGATCGGCTACCGCCTGAACGGCTAGGCCGGTTGGCTTTCGGTGTCGAAGAGCGACGCAGCGAAGCGGTTGCCGGGCGCGCTGAGATAGGGCCGCATCCGGCTGAACAGGCTGGTGAACACGGCCCGGTGCTGCTCGCGGAAGCCGGGCTCGCCGGCGGCGATCTGCAGCTCGTTGGCGGTGGTCAGTTCGCAGAACTCCTTCAGCTCGTCCATCGGCATCAGGACGGTCTCGCCGGTGAAGCGGTCCTCGAACGGCAGCGGGACGGCCTGGCCGATGCGCGGCCACACCTTCGCCCGGTCGCACGAGCAGTAGCGGTAGACGATGGCCTCGGCCTCGGCGCCGATGATGCCGGCGACCAGCGCCCGCTTTTCCAGGGGCAGCATGGCGTCGGTGAAGTGGACGGTGCCGTAAGCCGCGTGGAACAGGCCGGCGTCGCACAGCACCGGACGCGCGCCCCAGTCCACCAGCATGTCGTGGACGCCCACGAAATGCTCCTCCAGCGAACCGTTGATGTGGGCGAAGTCGCCGGCGCCCAGCGCGGCCAGGGCACGGAACTTCTCATCGCGGCGTGTGATGGTCATGCCCGTCCTCCGAAGCATTCGGCGGGGAGCATAGCACGGCGGCGGTGCGGGATCACACGACCCGTCCGCGAATTTCCTCGTATAAGTTCATCTACGATGATTTTATCTAGGCTGTTGCAGCGCGGGCCTCCATCGGGGAGAGGCGCGTCGCCTTACAATGGGGAGACCGATATGACCGCTTCGTCCAACCGACCCACGAACCGCAAGGTCGTCCTCGTCAGCCACGTCCAGGGACTTGTCGGCCCGGAGCATTTCAGGATCGAGGAGGAAACGGTGGGCGAACCCGGCGCGGGCCATGTGCTGGTCGAAACCGGTTATCTGTCGATCGACGCCTTCATCCGCACCAGCCTCAACGATGTCGAAGGGTTCCACCAGAAGGTGTCGGTCGGTACGCCGGTGATCGCGCTGGGCGTCGGCCGCGTCATCGAAAGCAACGCGCCCGGGCTCTCGGTAGGCGACACCGTCACCGGCCCGCTGGGCGCCCAGACCCATCCGCTCCTGCCGGCTGCCATGCTGCAGAAGGTGGATCCGGCCGTGCCGCCGTCGGCCTGGCTCGGCGTGCTGGGCCTGACCACGGGCGTGACCGCCTATTTCGGTATCCGCGAGGTCGGCCAGGTGAAGCCGGGCGAAACCGTGCTGGTTTCGGGCGCGGCTGGCGCGGTGGGGACCATGGCCTGCCAGCTGGCGAAGCTCGCCGGCGCCCGGGTCATCGGCATCGCCGGCGGCGCCGCCAAGGTCGCCTACCTCACGGACACGCTGGGGCTGGACGCGGGCATCGACTACAAGGGCGAGGACGTCGCGGCGCGCCTGAAGCAGCTCGCGCCGGACGGCATCGATGTGTTCTTCGACAATGTGGGCGGCGACATCCTCGACATCGCCCTCGAGAACATCCGCGAGCGTGGCCGGGTCGTCATCTGCGGCGCGATCTCGCAGTACAACGACCAGCAGAATGTCCAGGGTCCCAGCCATTACCTGAAGCTGGCCGAGCGCTATGCACGCATGGAAGGCTTCACGGTGCTGCATTTCACCGCGCAGTTTCCCGAGGCCTACGCCAATCTGGGACAGTGGCTGGCCGAGGGGAAGCTGAAGATGGCCGAGCAGATCGAGCATGGCATCGACGCGTTTCCCGCCGCGCTCCGCAAGCTGTTCACCGGCGGCAATGTGGGGAAGATGCTGGTGAAGCCCTGAGGGTCGGCTCCCCGGTAATGTCCGGATTTCGCCATAAGGCAGCCATGATTCCTGCATAGCGTTCCAACCAGTTGGGGCAGCGTTCGCAGGAGGTTCCGGCATGCAGCTGATCAGATCCGAAACCGGTCGCGGAAGGCTTCTGGCGGCCGGGGCATCGCCCGAGCCCGTCATCTACGACATCAACATCATGGTCGACAGCGTCAGCGCGCTCCGGAGCGCCCGCGGCACCCTGAGCGGCGAGTTCTCGAGCCTGGTCCATGTCGCCGAGTTCGGCGGCGCGCTGGAGCTGAAAAGCGGCTTCGGCTTGGGCATCGAGATCTCGCGCATCGTCGACAGCCACGCCGACTTCGTCGTCAGCGACCCGATCCCGGACCGGTAAAGGCCTATCCTGCCGCGCCTGCGGCACAGATTCTTCGGATATTTCGGTGACAGTGCACTTATTGCCGGTGCCCCAGGAACAGCTAGATCCATCGGCCAGGCTGGCGAGATAAATGCACTGTCACCGAATTATGTGATAACTGGAGTGCACCCCTTGAGTGAGACAGATTAATTGAGTGACATGGCTCTTAGGAGGGTCCATGTCGGATCGAGTGAACCGGGTATTTACGACAGATTTCAAGGAACTCGCGGTGCTGCGCCTGGAGGCTGGCGAGCCGGTTTCGGCGC